>NZ_JAANBJ010000040.1:0-18394 GCF_011394325.1 Staphylococcus sp. 11007852
TTTGATGGCCTTTCGTTTTAATGATCGCCACACTGCTAAGTAATGAATCAATGATACTCTAAGTTTGATTATTTGCCTAGGACTTTATAAAAATCTTTTTATAGCAGTTGAAAGCGATGGCATGTCTTTAAAAACAAATTTGCCTTCTTCAGTTAAACTTCGATAAGCAAATTTCGCATAATTACGAGCTTCTTCAGGAACGATTTGGCCAGGAAGCGGTGCCGCATTGACATCAACATAAACATTTACAATAGTTGGTTTATGTTGTTGCATTGCAGTTTGAACCACAGCATCGATTTCTTTAGGGTCTTTTAAAGTGAATCCGACACCTCCACAGATTTCTGCAAACTTTGCAAAATCCATATCGCTAAAATCAATGCCGTATTCTAACTCTCCGGCGGCTTGTTGTTCATATTTAATAAACGATAATTCTTGATTATTTAAAACGAAAATAACCATCGGTAAACGATATTGCACCGCTGTGGCAAAATCTTGCATGACCATTTCAAATGCGCCATCACCTGTAATAGCAACCACTTGTCTACCAGGAAATGCGATACGAGATGCAATTGCGGTAGGTAATGCACATCCCATCGTTCCGAGCCAACTTGAAATAATAAACTTATTCTCTGGTCCCAAATTTAAATAGCGTGTTGACCAGACCGTTGACGTACCAACATCTGCAGCAATCACAGTATCTTTATGAATCACTTTATTAATGGCATCCATGAGTCTTTCTGGACGTATAGGTTCAGCGTCATTCTGTTTATCTTCTACCATCCATTGATCCCATGTTTCTTTACGTTTAAGCAGCGTATTCAAAAAATCACGGTTTGAGACTGGATTGATGGCGCGTGTTAGTGCTGCCAAACTTTGTTTACTATCACCGATGATGGGTGCATCGATATTAAAACGATGACCGATAATGTGTTGATCGGTATCAATTTGAATGGCTGGAATATTTTTGTGTGGTAGATAATCTATATAAGGATAATTTGTACCAACTAAAATAAGTAAATCGGCATTTTGCATCGCATAATATGCAGGTTTCGTACCTATTTTGCCAATATTTCCTAGAAGATATGGATGATCATAAGGGACAACAGTTTTTGCTGGCAAGGTAACCATCGTAGGAATTTGAGCTTTTTCGATAAATGCTTGTACTTCTTTTTTAGCATGTTGTGCACCTAAACCGACTAACATCACAGGTTTCTGACTTTCATTTATTAAACGTGCAGCTTTTTGTATATCTGATAAGTCGGGACTTGGAAGATGGGGCTCAAATGGCGTAATTTGATCTGGAATTGAAATCTCAATTTTTTTATTTAAAATATTGTTCGGTAGTGTTAAAACAGCGACGCCCTTTTTGGCGTAAGCAGTACGTATGGCTTCATCAACGATATCAAAAATCCGAGCAGCGTCATTTTCCTTTAATTGATAATTGTAGACTGCAACATCTTCAAAAAGGTGGGGTAAATCTACTTCTTGAAAGGCTTTTGTACCCAACGTATCACTATTTGCTTGACCTGCTAAAATCAATTGTGGGACATTATCCATCTTTGCATCATACATACCATTTAAAAGATGGATTGCCCCAGGGCCACCTATACTTAAAGCGACACCAATTTTACCTGTTAACTTTGTGTACGCTGCAGCAGATAAACTTGCGACTTCCTCATGTCGCACGTGTATAAACTTAATACGTGCTTCTACCGATTTTAATCCATCAACAACAGCATCAATAGAATCTCCTGGAATGCCATAAACATGGTCAATGTTCCAAGCTTCTAAAGCTTTAATTAAAGCAGCATTAGCTTTCATCTTATCCATTTCACTCTTTCCTTTCTTAAATAAGTGTTCTCAACGTTATACCCAATATAAGCGTGTTCATGCACTCATGCTATGGACTGATTTTGTTGCAAACATATAGATTAATTTCAGATGTCTTGATACACTCTCATTAAGAGATTTTATAATGAGAAAGTAGGGTCATATTTATGAAGCGTACTGACCGTATTAAAACTAAAAATGCAAAACCTCCATCGAATGAACCATATTATAATACGTATTATCAACCAGTAGGACAACCCCCACGTAAACAACGTCCTAGAAAAATTTTTCGTTCGATGCTTTTAATTGCATGTCTCCTTATTTTACTATTTATTGGTGGCATGTATTTATTATCACAACGCGCGGATGTATCAGATTTATCAAATATCGAAAAGAAATCTACATATGTAGATGCCTCAAATATGCCGAACTATACAAAAGGTGCTTTTATTGCTTTAGAGGATAGACGTTTTTATAACCATAATGGTGTAGATTATAGAGGGAGTATACGTGCCATCTTCGCTTCTTTGAAAGATCGAGATCGACTACAAGGTGGGAGCACCATCACACAACAACTTGTTAAAAACTATTATTATGATAATCAGCAAACTATTACACGTAAATTAAAAGAAATGTTTGTAGCAAAACGTGTAGAGCGAGAATATGAAAAAGACAAAATTTTAAGTTATTACATGAATAACATTTATTTTGGCGATAATAACTATACAATTGAAGCAGCTGCAAACTATTATTTTGGTACCACAGTGAATACAAATCAATCATCGTTACCGCAAATAAGTGTCTTACAAAGTGCAATGTTAGCGAGTAAAATCAATGCACCATCAGTATATGATGTGCATCAAATGTCGCCGTCATTTATAAATCGTACAAAAATGACACTTGAAAAAATGAAACAGGAAAATTATATTACTGAAGCACAATATATCGAAGCGTTGCAACAACTTGGTGGGTAAGGATTTCTGTGGCATAATGTAATATATGAGGGAACTGGGAGAAGTCTAAAAAGACCTTCCAGTTTTTTATATCTCAGAGAGGTGAAATAATGAGGAAAATCACTAAAATTGAAATTCAAAAAAATAATGCATCACGTTTTAATATTTATATTGATGATCATTTTGAACTCGGCGTTTCTGAAGATACATTAGTCAAATTAAATCTAAAAAAAGGTGACAACATATCCACTCAGGACCTTGACCACATTAAACAACATGAATTTCAACAACAAGCGATTCAACAAGCATTACATCATCTTTCTTATCGGAAGCGTTCAGCTAAAGAAATCGCGAAACATCTAAAAAAGCAAGATTTTCCTGAAGCGGTTATCGAGAAAGCCATAGCTTTTTGCAGAGCACAGCGTTTAATTGATCACGAAGATTATGTTGAAAGTTTAAAGAATACGTTATTACAAACTACGGATAAGGGCCCTGAAATTTTTAAACAAAAATTGATAGAAGCTGGAATAGAGGAGACACTTATTCAAAAAGGTGTCGAACAATATGAAGCAGAGCAGTCTAAAGAGTCTATTATTAAATTGGCCAATAAAATTAAATCACGAAAAAAAGGACCTCCAAAAAAAGTACAACAACAAGTTCACCAATCTTTAATTCAAAAAGGTTATACATTTGATACAATACGTGACGTGTTAGCAGCATTAGATTTTTCAGAAGATCACGAGATGATTGATGAATTATTGCAACGTGATTTGGAGAAAGTCTATAATAAATATGTAAAAAAATATGAAGGATATCAACTAAGGATGAAGACGACAGAAGCTTTGGTACGAAAAGGCTACTCATACGATGATATATCAAGAAAATTAGAAGAAAGTGGTATTATAGATGAATCGTAAACGTTTAAGTGAAATGGAAAGACATGAAATCTATCAAGAAATTCAAAAGTATAAAGAAAAAATGCGTAAAGCTGAAATGAATGGCATTATGAATGAATATGATGTTTATGCAAACAAAATTGTCATTGCCGAAAGTTATCTTGTAGATGCTTCTCACATTAAGCTGGGTATGCGCTATACTTTAAAAGATGAAGCGGATGCAACTTTTACAGTCGAAAGGTTAAAAGGTGTATTTGCTTGGGGGTATCGAAATGACTCTAGTCATGAAGAAGGTATACCTCTATCATTATTACAATTATAAAGGGGTTTAAGTGAATGGGGAGTGCAATTGTCCTTAAGATCATTAATGTTACACATTTTTATCGAAATCAAAAAAAACAAAATATCTTAAAACCTTTTAGTTATCAGCCCGAAGACATTGAATTGAATAATATTACATTACATATATATCAAGGTGAATCGTTGGGTATTATTGGTGAAGCGGATTCCTCTAAATCACTCGTAGGGGAAATTTTAGCAGGTACGGTTAAACCTGATAAAGGGCGCATGGTGCGAACTGCGACATTATTTTATGCAAATATGAACCAAAAAACTGTAGAAACAATGTCGGTGCGTGATTATGTTCAAGATGTTATACAACTATATGAATATGAAGTCACAGCGCATAAAGTTGAGCAAATTATAAAATATGCCCATTTAGCTAGTAAGGAAAACGATGCGATACAAAATTTAGCTGACGAGGAATATGCCCAGTTATTATTTAGTATGGCACGTGCATCTAAAGCAGAAATCATTATATTAAGTCATATTTTGACATATTTAGATGAGGACTTTATGACGAAAGCATCCTCAATGGCACGTGAATATATTGATGAGGGGTTAACTTGGGTAACGATTGACAATGATATTACTAAGATCCAAGCAGTGAGTAACTACATTGCTTGGATATCACATGGTCAACTACGTCAAGAAGGGCCAGTCAAACAGGTTGTCGGAGCATTTTTAACGCATGAAAAAGACCGTTCGTCAATTAAATCTGAGGAAGCGTTAGCATATTTTGATGACGACTGGAAACGTAATCGTTCGAGAATGCCTGAACTTACGTATAATTTTAAAAGAATTGAAAGATATCATCATTCAGAGCCACCAGCATTTTTAGCACGTGTATGGATATGGTTAGCTATATTTTTTATGGGCATCGTACTAGGAAGTTTATTCATATTTACCAATTTTGGACAGTTAGAGTCTCAAAAAGTCACAACTGAAGATACAATTGCAAAAAATAATGAAGATCCATTTATTGAAAAGCTTGCTTATGGCATAGTAGATGCTAAAAATGTTCAACTTACTGGTAAGTCTGGGCAGAAGGATTTGAAATTACCTAGATATGCTATTGCAACGATTACAGGTGAAAATAAAACGTCTTACCGAATTGAAAATAATGGAGAAATTTATACTGCATCTAAATCACAATTTAAGTATATTAACCCGGCTGCACTTTATCGGCATGTAGAGCGTGATGACATTGCACCGTATATGAAATCTAATTATATTAACTATGTCGATTATTTTAATGGAGAATTACATAAATCTCATAAAACTGTTAATAATACATTAGTTCCAGATTCTAAAAACCGCTATGTTGAATCCATTACGCAACAACCCATTTCCATGTTGTTTGATGATCGTAATAAATTAATCGGGTATACTTTTCCGATGGTTGATACTCATGCTTTTAAGAAAAAATTCAAACCTAATGAAAAATATTGGATCGTGAAATCTGAAGAAGGTTATTTCATAGCAGATGTACAAAATGACCAATGGATTTATATTAAACTGTAGGTGAAAACATGTTAGAACAATGCATTATTTTTTTTAAAAATATACCCAGACATATTAGACATAGTCGCTATCGGATTTTTCAACAACGACGTGTTTTATTTTTAACGTTACTGAGTGGTTTGCTGATGATTATATCATTAAAAGTTGCATTTCATGTTTTATCTGTAGCTGAAATCATTCAAGCTACAATGATGTATCGTCTTGTCGGATTGATTGCTTTTGGCGTCATGGTAATTGCCATTTGGATGAATTACAAAAATTTTCCACGGGATTACTATGTCACGCGTCATTTTAATAGCAATCCTATGTTACATATCCTCATATCAAGTGCGGTATATAGTTTGATTTTAAGTGTATTACTAACAGTGATTGGATTTGTAAAGCCTGTGAATGCAGACACTTTAATTTCAGGTGTAATCTTTTATTCAGTGACAACCTATATTTTTATAATATTGCTGTCGTATTTACTAGGTTTAATACGGGTTATTTATGCTAAATTAGATCCAATTTATTTTGGCATCTCAGGACTTTTGTTTGTGTTATTACCGATTATATTGATACGAGCAACACTCCATGGAAGTTTGGTTCACATATTGATGTTAAATCCTGTATATTACTTAGTTAATGGCTTCCAGCAATCAGTTATTGTAGGTTCTGATGCGTTAAATCATTTAGGTTATCACTTTTATTTTGCGTGTTGGATTGGGTTAATAATAGTATTGGCATTCGCATTAAATGATTACGTGTCACAATTACGCCCAAATGAACATATTCAATAATGTTAAAGTAGCTTTAAAGATAGAACTTTACTTTTAATACGAAATTCTGTGCCGTCCATTGCATTAAGAAAGAACTATTGACGGTGATTACTTCATAAGGTGAGTATGAGATTTCACTACTTTAATAATTAAAAAGCCAACAAAATTCATTAGTTAATGAACTTTATTGGCATCTAATATTAATCTATGTCCTTTTAGTCCTTAATGGATCAAAATAGAATGTCCTTCTAATAAGTATCGATAGATTCCTTAGTGAAGGCTTTTAAAGCATTCAAAGAGCGGATAGCAATCGTTAAGATTACTATACCGCTTTCACTTATAATAGGGCGAAAACATAAAATGATATGATACATAGCCTAGTAATTATTTCAAAATCTTTGGTGAATATATTAACAGACTTCTAGCTGGCATATAACTTTTTCATCAATTTATCTTCAGTAAACACCCATCCCGTATAAGAATGTTTAACTTCCATTTGTTGGTTTAAATGAACGATTGCCACAAATTGATAATGGTCGTTTTTAAGATAACGTAAATCAATAAAGCGTAATTCTGTCGTTTCATTATCAATATGTTTGATGTGCCAACGATATATGGAAGAAAATCCTAAAAACGCACGTATGTTAGGATCATATTGTGCGTGTTGCATAATATAGTCATCTGGGTAAGGTTGGCGTTCTACTTTATCACTGAAGACAATGTTACGTCCGTAACTACGACCAACATAATCATGTTTCTCAGTTTGTATCGCTACACGCCATTGGAAAAAGCGAATCGTAGGCGCCACAAAAACTTTGATTGGTGTGCCTAAATGCTCAACTTGATTTAAAGCTTGTTTTTTAAGCCATCCTTGCATCACAAATCTTAAAATATAATATCCGATTAAGACTAAAAGTAAAGGTCCAAAAACGATATAAGGATGTACGCCCATTGTCCATATGACAATACCCACCATGAGTATAAAAAATATAATAGGATCAAAAGTGTTAATTACACTTAACTGAATCCATTTGTTTGAAATGGGCCGTAATGCTTGTGTACCGTATGAGTTAAAAATATCGACAAAAACATGTAAAAAAACGGCTAACTGTGCCCACAACCACACATGTAATGGATCTAAATGATTAAATAAACTGTAAACAAGTAAAGTTAATAGGAGAGGCCAAAACAATGTAAATGGAATAGAATGCGTGATACCTCTATGATTTGATATATAAGTTGCATTATCTTTTAATTTAAGTACCGTATCGATGTCTGGAATTAACGAGCCAGCTATTAGAATCGTTGCTGTCGCACCTATATTTTGTCCTAAAGCAGGATCAGTTGTAGCTAATGCAGTTAATCCGACACCTATAGCGATGTGTGTAGCAGTATCCATAAGCGTCACTCATTTCTAACTTAGTTAAATCTAGTATAATCTATAATTGAATTGAACTAAAACAATCAACAATTTGAAGGAGAAATTTATGCATTATCCAGCCACTTTTAAAACAGACCTTATTGACTGGTTTAAAGAGAATCAAAGGCAAATGCCTTGGCGTGAAACAACCGACCCCTATAAAATTTGGGTGAGTGAAGTGATGCTTCAACAAACACAAGTTGATACAGTGCGCGATTATTATATGAGATTTATTGAACGATTTCCAACTGTCAAAGCTTTAGCAGAGGCACCTGAAAATGAGGTTTTAAAATACTGGGAAGGTTTAGGGTATTATAGTCGCGCGCGTAATTTCCATACCGCTGCAAAGGAAGTTGTTTCAAATTATAAAGGTACCGTGCCAATCGACCCAATTATTTTTAAAACTTTAAAAGGGGTAGGGCCATACACTCAGGCCGCTGTGATGAGTATCGCATTTAATCACCCATTACCTACTGTCGATGGTAATGTCTTTCGCGTTTGGTCGAGGTTGAATAATGATGATACGGACATCGCGTTGCAATCTACACGTAAACGTTATGAACATGAGTTGTTACCTTATGTGGAAACAGAATCCGGAACATTTAATCAGGCGATGATGGAACTCGGTGCACTTATTTGTACTCCAAAATCACCACTTTGCATTTTTTGTCCTGTCCAAACACATTGTGAAAGCTATGAATTAGGTACAGTTTTAGAGTTACCAGTAAAAAAGAAAAAAATAAAGAAAAAAGTACTACATTACAATGTATATCTTATTGAAAATGAAAATGGAGCGTATCTTATTGAACAAAGAAATCAAAAACTGTTGAATAATATGTGGCAATTTCCAATGGTGCTTGAAGATGAAAATACTACAAGTCTCAAGTCGAAATTTGGTCCTTCACTTAAAATTAGTGAAACTAAAAGTGGCGTGATTAAACATCAATTTACACATATGACGTGGGTTTTAAATGTATATAAAGCAAGCATAGCCTCACACGATGTTAATATCCAAGATACCCCAACGCAATGGTTAGGTCCTAATGAGCGACATCATTATACATTTCCTGTATCCATGTCTAAAATTTATGAGACCTTTTGTAAGCGAAATGCTCAATAGAGGGTATTGAGTGTGATATAATGACAAAGTGAGATTTTTGAAGTGGGGTGAGACAAGTGGTAAAATCATGTATTCCTAAAGAAGGCGACACAATAAAAATACAGTCCTATAAACATGATGGCAACATACATCGCGTTTGGTCTGAAACAACGATATTAAAAGGAACCGATCATGTCATTATTGGCGGTAATGACCATACACTTGTTACTGAAAGCGATGGACGTACTTGGGTTACACGCGAGCCAGCAATCGTATATTTTCATTCGGAATATTGGTTCAACGTCATATGTATGTTCAGAGAAGATGGGGTTTATTACTATTGTAACTTGTCATCACCGTTTGCATGTGATGAAGAAGCACTAAAATATATTGACTATGATTTAGATATTAAAGTGTATCCAAATGGGAAATATCATTTACTAGATGAAGACGAATATGAACAACATATGAATCAAATGAACTATCCAAAAGATATTGATGTGATTTTAAGACGCAATGTTGATATACTACAACAATGGATTGAACATAAAAAGGGGCCATTTGCACCTGATTTTATAAAAGTATGGCGTAATCGTTTTCAAAAGCTAAGAAATAGAACTTAAGTAGAAGCAGCTTAGAATACAACATATGAATAAATTAATAAGCGTGAGTGAAATAGAGAAGGTGATACCCATTTCTATTTCACTCTTCTTGTGTGTTGAGAGGGGGAGATGTAGATGATCAGACGCTATTTGAAATTTGTTAAACCCTATAAATGGTTAATTGTTGGGACTATTTTTGTTGGGATTTTAAAATTTGGTATTCCTTTATTAATTCCTTTATTGATTAAATTTGTGATTGATGATGTTATTAATAATGACGCATTAAGTTTGTCGGATAAATATACACATTTATTATATGCAATGTTGATTGCAGCATTTATATTTGTCATTGTACGACCACCTATCGAATTTTTAAGACAATATATGGCGCAATGGACAAGTAATAAAATTTTATATGACATTCGTAAAAAATTATATAGTCATTTACAAGCGTTGAGCGCTCGTTTTTATGCAAATAATAAAGCGGGTGAAGTCATCTCTCGTGTCATTAACGATGTTGAACAAACCAAAGACTTTATCATGACGGGATTAATGAATATTTGGCTTGATTGTATCACTATCATTATTGCATTATCTGTCATGTTCTTTTTAGATGTAAAACTTACATTAGCCGCTATTGTCATCTTACCGTTTTACATTTTAACAGTATATTTCTTTTTTGGGCGTTTACGTGCTTTAACCCGTCAACGATCTCAAAAATTAGCTGAAACACAAGGTTTCTTGCATGAACGTGTCAATGGCATGGCTGTTATTAAAAGTTTTGCGATTGAAGACAATGAAGCAAAAAACTTTGATAAACGTAATACAGGATTTCTCCAAAAGGCATTTAAACATACGCGATGGAATGCATATTCTTTTTCCGCCATTAATACTGTGACAGATATTGGTCCGCTGATTGTAATTGGATTCGGCGCTTATTTAGCTATTTCAGGGTCTGTTACTGTGGGAACATTAGCTGCATTTGTTAGTTATTTAGAACAACTTTATGGGCCATTACGTCGTTTAGTTTCATCTTTTACAACATTGACGCAAAGTTTTGCTTCAATGGACCGTGTCTTTCAATTATTTGATGAACCATATGATATTAAAAATGCAGATGACGCCAGAGCCATTCCAATAACACAAGGGAATATTGAAATACGCAATGTTTCTTTTAAATATAACGTTGATGAACGCGATGTGTTAAAGCATATTAACTTAAATATACATCATGGTGAAACCGTAGCATTTGTTGGCATGAGTGGAGGCGGAAAATCTACTTTAATCAGTTTAATCCCTAGATTTTATGACGTCACAGAAGGTGAAATTTTAATTGACAAACATAATATTAAATCATTTGAAACAGGGAGTTTAAGAAGACAAATTGGTATGGTACAACAAGACAATATTTTATTTTCTGATACAGTGAAAGAAAATATATTGTTAGGTCGTCCTGATGCAACTGATGAAGAAGTTGTTGCAGCTGCGAAAAAAGCAAACGCACATGAATTTATAATGGCGCTACCTAACGGTTATAATACCGAAGTTGGTGAAAGAGGGGTTAAATTATCTGGTGGACAAAAACAACGGTTATCAATCGCACGTATCTTTTTAAACGATCCACCTATTTTAATATTAGATGAAGCGACAAGTGCACTTGATTTAGAGAGCGAGGCCATTATACAAGAAGCATTAAATATATTAAGTAAAGATCGCACAACTTTAATTGTCGCACACAGGCTTTCAACAATTACGCATGCAGATAAAATTGTTGTCATCGAAAATGGTCAAATTGTAGAAATGGGCACACATCAAGAATTAATGACACATCAAGGGGCTTATCAACGTCTTTACAATATTCAAAATTTATAAATATGGTATTTAACACGTGCAAATGTATGAATTCAAAATGAGTTCATATGCTAAACACGTGTTTTTTTGTAGTCAAAAGAGTAAAAATGATTTAAATGGAGTAAAATTGCTTATAAAATGATCGTTGTAAGCGTATAGTGGTATTAAAGGGGGAGGAAGCTATGAGTTTTTTATCCATACTACAACTGATTGTTAATATCCTTATTGTCACAATATTATTAGGGATAGGTATAGCCTGTGTCGCATTTTTAATTTTTGATCGAAAACAAAAACAGCATAGTGTATTACGAAATTATCCAGTGTTAGCACGTGTAAGGTATTTTTTAGAAAGTATTGGGCCTGAACTACGACAATATTTATTTTTAAATGATAATGAAGATAAACCCTTTTCACGAGATCAATATCAACATATTGTCTTAGCAGGTAAATACAACGAACGTGCAACAAGTTTTGGTTCTGAATTGGATTATGATGACGGTTTCTATTTAAATAATGCAATGTTTCCAAAACAACGAACAGAATTATCTATAGATAATCAAACTTTAATCTCAACATTTGTATATCAAATTCATAGAGAGTCACTTTTTAGTCGAAAAGAAACACTCAAATCTACCGACATCTCACCTTATTACTTAGATAAGGCACATTATATTAAAATTGGTGAAAATATTAGATTTCCTTATTATGCCAAACGCCTCGTAGGCCAATCGGGTATGAGTTTCGGCGCTTTAGGGAGTAAAGCCATTACCGCACTCTCAAAAGGATTAGGCCATGCTGGAACATGGATGAATACTGGCGAGGGCGGTCTTTCATCATATCATTTAGCTGGTGAAGCGGATATTATTTTTCAAATAGGTCCTGGGCTTTTCGGAGTAAGACATCAAGATGGTTCATTTAGTAAAGATGAGTTTTTAAAAAAAGCATATCATCCACGCATCAAAATGTTTGAAATCAAACTCGCACAAGGTGCTAAAACAAGAGGTGGTCACATAGATGGACAAAAAGTGACTGAAGAAGTTGCAGAAATACGAAATGTGCCACCGTATGAAACGATTAATTCACCGAACCGTTTTGATTTTATAGATAGCCCCCATGCGTTACTTAAATGGGTGGCAACATTACGTGAGTTAAGTCAAAAGCCGGTGGGGTTTAAAATTGTTGTAGGGAATCCAAATGATGTAAAAAAACTAGTTACAGCGATGGTTGAATTAAATATTTTTCCAGATTTTATTACAGTAGATGGCGGAGAGGGTGGCACAGGTTCTACATTTCAAGAATTGCAAGATGGCGTAGGACTCCCGCTATTTACAGCTTTACCAATTGTAGATGGCATTTTAAAAGCTAACGGTGTACGAGAAAAAGTGAAAATTTTCGCTTCTGGTAAACTAGTGACGCCTGATAAAATTGCAATTGCACTTGCTTTAGGTGCGGATTTAGTTAATATCGCGCGCGGCATGATGATTAGCGTCGGGTGTATTATGAGTAGACAGTGTCATAAAAACACATGCCCAGTTGGTGTTGCGACAACAGATCCTAAAAAAGAACGTGCACTTGTCATTGAAGAAAAAGAATATCGAGTAACGAATTATATTACGTCGCTACATGAAGGATTGTTTAATATTGCAGCAGCAGTTGGGGTTGCAGGCCCTACTGAAATCGGACCAGAGCATGTTACGGTAAAAAATAACAATGGGACCATTCAATCTATTCATGACTACCAGTTAAAGCTAATTAAGTCATAAAAGCTTTTTAAAGTTTTCGATTCAAATAAAGATATTGAAATAGCCTTCAAAATTCATTATATCTTGAATTTTGAAGGCTATTGTATGCTTATGATCTGAGTATTTTATAAATCAAAATCTTCTTTGATGATATCAATGTCAGGATCATTACTATGATATTTGAAGTAACTACTTCTTAAACGATTTAAATGTTCAAGGTTATAGCGATATTCCTCTAAAGCAGCAATCACATGAATGACATTTGTATTAAATTCTTGCTGTTCTGAAGAAGTGTTGGTGTTAAACGCTTCCTGATATGCTGTGAGTAAATCTTTTTTCAATGGATTTGTTACATGACTTTGAAATTCAGGATTTTCGAATTTCGCTTTTTTCGTAATACTAATTAAAATTTGCTCATGAAATTGACTTAATTCGTCAACTTCTAATTTAATTTGTAAAAACAAAGACTCACTTAAATTCAATAAATCATTTTGATATCGATTCATTCGGCGGAGTACGTCATACGCATCGCGTGTTGATAATACTAACTCTTTGAAAAGAATTTTCTTTCGTGTTTGTGCACGAGCATGTTTTTTAGTTAAAGAACGTTCCTCTTTATAAAATTCAAATAGTTGTTCTAATTTCACAACGCGTTGACGCAGTTGTTCTAAATCTTGTTTTACATAGTTGAATTCTGTTGCGTCATTTAAAACTAAGTTAAACCATTTAAAAATATCGGTGGTGATATTGAGGGAATTGTAATAAATTTTAGTTTCAAATTTAGGAGGTAAAAACGTTAGATTTACTATAAATGAGCTCAATACACCAATCATGACTAGAACAAATCTATAAAACGCTGACATATAAAATGAGCCATCATGTTGTCCCATAATAATTAAAGCAGTAACAGTTGCTAACGTTGCTACATGGGCAATGTTTAATTTAAATAAAATAGCTATGAGTAAAATCACTGTCGCGCCCATAATCAGGATGTTATTCCCGAAAATGGAGACCATCGTAACAGCTAACAGCGCACCAATAATATTCCCTTGAAATTGATCAACGATTGTTTTGAATGTTCTATATACGCTTGGTTGCATAGCGACAACTGCAGCAATCCCAGCAACAGTTATCATTCCTGCTGAGGTAGGGAGTAATGATGCCACCGATACGGCAAGTATGATGGCTATTCCTGTTTTTAATATTCTTGCACCTAATTTCAATTTATGCACTCCTTTATTTAGGCGAAATAGTGAGCATAATAAAGTCATTGTGTTCAATTGAAATAACCGGCATCTATTTAGGGTATCCATAGTGTATATGCTTACTTTTATTCATTGATACATTTTTATGATATCGTACTAAATAGATGTGGGTAGTAGACTAACATGTCCATATCTACAATTCTACAAATACTTATACTATGACTATAGAATGATATATTGACACATACGCTGATGAAGAATTACACCATCTTAAAAGTTAAATAACGTGTGGGGTAATTTATTTTTAAAGCGGTCTATGCCAATCTTTTTCTTATTCAAATCATATTACAATTTAGTGTGATTTGCGAGATAATTGCTGAAATGCTTTATGCGCAGCTTCAATCGTTTGATCAATGTCGGCTTCTGTATGTTCAGTCGTTAAGAACCAAGCTTCATATTTAGAAGGTGCTAGATTAATACCTTGATATAACATCGCTTTAAAGAATGTTGCAAACTGTTCGCCATCTGATTGATCAGCTTGGTCGTAATGCGTAACTTTTTCATCTGTGAAGTATACCGTTAATGCACCACGAATACGATTAATGGTAGCTTTGATATCATATTGATCGATTGCATCTTGTAAACCTTTTTCTAATCGTTGACCAAGTCGGTCTAACTTTTCGTAAACCCCATCTTGTTCTAAAACTTCTAATAATGCGATACCAGCACGCATTGATAAAGGATTACCAGCCATGGTACCTGCTTGATATGCTGGACCTAAGGGCGCTACTTGTTCCATAATATCTTGTCTTCCGCCATAGCCACCGATAGGTAAACCCCCACCGATAATTTTGCCAAATGCAGTGAGGTCAGGATAAACACCTAACAAATCTTGTGCGCCTCCATAATGAAATCGAAATGCTGTGATGACTTCATCATAAATTACCAAACCGCCATGCTCATGAGTAATATCATTTACTTGTTCTAGAAAGCCTGGTTGAGGTGCCACCATACCAAAATTACCCACAATTGGTTCTACGAGAACAGCTGCGACTTGATCACCCCAATGTGCCATTGCTTCCTTGAAGGCTTCAATATTGTTGAAAGGAACAGTTATCACTTCTTGAGCAACACTTTTTGGCACACCGGCAGAATCAGGTGAGCCCAGTTGAGAAGGACCACTTCCGGCAGCCACTAATACTAGGTCAGAATGCCCATGATAACATCCTGCAAATTTTATGATTTTATTACGTTTTGTATAGGCGCGTGCAACACGTATAGTGGTCATAACAGCTTCAGTTCCAGAATTAACAAAACGAATTTTTTCGAGTGAAGGCATCGCACGACGCAATTTACGGGCAAAATCAATTTCTAACTCTGTAGGTGTGCCATAAAGTACACCGAGTGCTGCCTGATCTTGAATCGCTTTAGTAATATGAGGATGTGCATGACCTGTAATGATAGGGCCATAAGCTTGCAGATAATCAATATATTTATTGCCATCTACATCATATAAGTATGCGCCTTCACCTTTTTTCATCACCACAGGAGCACCACCACCTACAGCTTTATATGAGCGAGAAGGAGAATTCACACCGCCAAGAATATATTCATTTGATTCATGTTGTAAAGCTTCACTATTCGTAAACTTCATGATTTATCAGCCTCTTTTGTTTTATATTTTCATTTCATATCGTATCATAAAATAAAACAAATGAAGAAAGAGGGAGTATCATGATAAAAAAAGGTGAACAATTTCCTGAGTTTGAACTTGAAAATCAAAAAGGCGAAAAAATTTCAAAAGCTTCATTAAAAGGTAAAAAAGCAATACTGTATTTTTACCCACGTGACAATACACCGACATGTACGACAGAAGCATGTGATTTTAGAGACAATTTAACATATTTTAATGACTTAAATGTTCAAGTTTATGGTATAAGTGGTGATTCTAAACGCAAACATCAAAACTTTATTGAAAAACACCAATTGAATTTCGATTTATTAGTAGACGAAGATTTTAAATTATCCGAAGCTACAGGTGTATATCAATTGAAGAAAACATTTGGTAAAGAAACAATGGGGATCGTTCGTACAACTTTTGTAGTTGATGAGGAAGGTAATGTCATCGATGTAATTGAGAAGGTAAAAGTGAAAGAACAAATGGACACATTAAAAGCTATACTTGAGGGGTGATAGTGATGCTTGTCGTTAGTTTGATGCGCTTAGGAGAAGAAGAGGAAAGGTTAAAAGCACTTTTTCCAGAAGTAGAGTTTGAATTTTATAAGCATCCATCCTATTTACCTGATACATCAAAAGCAAATATGGATGTATTATTAAGTTACCATGCAGATATCGATAGGGCCTTTATAAAAGAGGCTCGAAATCTAAAATGGATTATGTGGTATGCGACAGGTGTGAATGCATTACCACTAGAATGCCTAAAAGAAAATCATATTGCTTTAACGAATGCTAAAGGTGTACACGCCCAACAATTAACAGAATTTTTGTTTGCTTATTTACTTGATGATTATAAAGCGTTAAAAGAAACGTATGCGGAACAATTAAATAAAATTTATAATCATAAAAGAACAACACCTACAATTGCTGATCAAACAATCATGTTCCTAGGTACAGGGAAAATTCCGCAATCAGCTGCGCGCATTGCTCAACAATTTGGTATGACAACAATCGGTTTAAATACAACAGGGCATAAAGCAGATGGATTCCACGAAACATATCCATTAAAGGATAAATTTAAATATTATCATCAAGCGGATATCATCGTTAATGTGTTACCCGAAACAGAGAAAACGAAGTATTTACTTACATCTGAAGACTTTAAACAAATGCAACCACATACGTTATTTATAAATTTAGGTCGAGGCACAATTGTTCGAGAAAAAGTCTTAGTAGATGCTTTAAAAAATTCTGAAATACGTAAAGCGTATTTAGACGTTTTTGAAACAGAGCCATTATCACCTCATTCAGAATTGTATCATTTAGAAAATGTCGTGCTGACAAGTCATATATCTGGAAATGGAAATCATAATAAAACACAAGCAACTGAAATTTTTATTCAAAATTTACCACATTTTCTCAATAAGGGTACTCTAATTGAGAATATCGTAGATTTAAATAAAGGATATTAACGAAATCATTGACATGAGCAAATTGCAACCATTATATTAATATTAAGTAATAATAATTCTTAACTAGAAAGACGGGTGAATACAATGGCTGCAGAAATGGAAACTTATGAACATCAGTTAAATGAATCTATTGCAACTTTACGTGAAGCAGGAGTGCGTATTACGCCACAGCGTCAGGCAATCCTTAATTTTCTGATTCATTCAAAAACACATCCAACTGCTGATGAAATTTATCAATCATTATCACCTGATTTTCCAAATATTAGTGTTGCAACCATATATAACAATCTTAAAGTTTTTAAAAAAACAGGAATTGTTAAAGAATTAACTTATGGGGATGCATCAAGTCGTTTTGACTTTGATACACAAAATCATTATCATGTGATTTGTGAAAATTGCGGTAAAATAGTAGATTTCCATTATCCATCATTACATGAGATCGAAAAGTTAGCACAACATGTCACGGATTTTAATATTACGCACCATCGAATGGAAATATATGGTATATGTCAAGAATGTAAAGAAAGTCAAGATAATGATTCATAGATTATAGTATCTAACGGATAGAATCTTAAACATTAACAGGTTTAAGGTTCTATTTTTTTGGCATTTTTAAGGTTTAGTAAATTAATCTTTACGTAGAATGTTCTATCATTCACACTTTTGGTGTTACATTTCCAATCTAGAGTGATTTTTAGCATATTTTCTTGCTTTTTTATGTTGACGGAAGAGGTATCCGTTGGTAAGATATAAAAGTCGCTAAGATACGACAAGCAAACAACGTTAATCTCATTTTGAGTTTTTGAAAAAAACATTAAAAGTGTAAAATTAACGCTTGTAAGTTTTAAGAGAACATTATAAAATGTATAATGTTGAAACAACGAGCCGAAAACAAAGTAATTAAAAAACTTTTAAAATTTTTCTTGACACGAAAATTCAAATGAAGTATAATTGATTATTGTAACGGTTTAAAAAAGCAACTAACGAACATTGAAAACTGAATGACAATATGTCAACGTTAATTCC
>NZ_JAANBJ010000041.1:0-22803 GCF_011394325.1 Staphylococcus sp. 11007852
TTTGTTGGCTATTATTTTCTATATAGATACTTTAATCTTTGTGAAAGTAAATAGATGAATTCACAATTATCAATTCAAACGAGGCCTTAACCAAGACTTCTGAGGCATTGAACCGAAATCGAAAATTCATTTTGTGGTAAGGTGACATGAAAAGTGAGGTTTTAGGAACGATTAAAATTAAGAATGTTTAGGTCCTCACCTTTATTTATATGAATAAATATAAAAGAGAAAGAGTTAAAATTAATCGCTCTGTATGGTTGAGTTCACGAAGCTTTTGGTATTGGGACCGAATGTCAACATTCCATCATCGTTTTGCTTCTTTTTTCTCCCTACACCATTATGTTATAATTATGAGTATTATTTATAGAGATAAGGTGAAGCGAATTGGAAAGAAATGTGAGGATAGAAACACTCCAAATTGTGAAACAAGATGACAGCAAAGAGAAATTTGTGAACCAACTTGAAGGGACACTCACTGAAAAAAATGCGACATTTATCCGTTATAATGAACAAGTTGATGAAGTAAACGTCAATGTAACTGTTAAGATTGCGCCAGATGCTATTAAAATTATTCGTAAAGGCGACATTAATATGACGTTACATTTCCAAGAAGGTCAACCTACGAAAACGTTTTACCATATTCCTGAAGGTAAAATATTGTTGATGGTCAATACATTGAGCATTATTCATTTTGTAGATGAAGCTGGCGGAAAGTTAAAAATTCATTATGAGTTATACCAAGATGATGACAAAATGGGCACGTATCAATATGAAATAAAATATAAGGAGATAAAAGATGAACTTAATTGATCAAGTCAAACAAACATTAGTTGATGAAATTAAAAAAAGTATTCAGCAAGCCGGTATTACAGATGACGTACCAGCGATTAAAATTGAAATACCAAAAGACGAGAAAAATGGTGATTATTCTACAAATATCGCCATGGTTTTAACGAAGATTGCAAAACGTAATCCAAGGGAAATTGCGACGCTAATTGTTGAAAACTTGGATGCGACGAAAGCGCATGTAAAGTCTATTGACATTGCTGGACCAGGATTTATTAATTTCTATTTAGATTCAAGTTATCTATATGAAGTCATCGATCAAGCAATGGAAAAAGATGAACGTTTTGGCTATGCAGACGTCCCTAAAAATGAAAAAATCCTTGTGGAGTATGTCTCTGCCAATCCAACCGGGGATTTACATATCGGTCACGCGCGTAATGCAGCAGTAGGTGATACGTTATGTAATATTTTAAAAGCGGCTGGATACGACGTGACACGAGAATATTACATTAATGATGCAGGGAATCAAATTACGAATTTAGCAAAATCCATTGAGGCGCGCTTCCTTCAGAGTTTAGGTGAATCAGTAGACATGCCAAAAGATGGCTATCATGGTAAAGACATTAAGAAAATTGGTGAAGATTTAGCGGCGACGCAGCCTGAACTAAAATCTTTAGACAGCGACACACGTATTAAGCAATTTAGACAATTAGGTGTGGAATATGAAATGAAAAAATTGAAAAAAGATTTGGCTGATTTCAATATTCATTTCGACAATTGGTTTAGTGAAACAACGTTATATGAAAAGGGTGATATTAAAGCTGTATTAGAAAAAATCACTGACCTTGGCTATATTTATGAAAAAGATGGCGCGACGTGGCTACGTACAACAGATTTCAATGATGATAAAGACCGTGTATTAATCAAACAAGATGGTTCTTATACGTACTTCTTACCAGATATTGCATATCATTTTGACAAAATTCAACGTGGAAATGATAAGTTAATCAATTTGTTTGGTGCTGACCATCACGGATATATTAATCGTTTAAAAGCAGCGGTGGAAACGTTTGGTGTGGATCAAGAACGTCTTGAAATTCAAATCATGCAAATGGTACGTTTAATGCAAAATGGCGAAGAAGTTAAGATGAGTAAACGTACTGGTAATGCAATCACTTTAAGAGATATTATGGATGAAGTAGGTATTGATGCCGCACGTTATTTCTTATCTATGCGTAGTCCTGATACACATTTTGATTTTGATATGGAGCTTGCGAAACAACAATCTCAAGATAATCCTGTCTATTACGCACAATATGCACATGCGCGTATTTGTTCAATTTTGAGACAAGCGGATGAAAAAGGGTATCATGTCGAACAAGGTTTGGATTACACAACGATCACGAATGATAAAGCGATTGAATTGCTTAAAAAGATTGCAGAATTTGAACCAATGATTGAAGGTGCTGCTGAAGCACGCGCAACACAACGTGTGACAAACTATATTCAAGAATTATCTGCACATTTCCATAGATTTTATAATGCTGAAAAAGTGTTAACTGACGATGAAAATAAAACAAAGGCGCATTTAGCGTTAATCACTGCAACACGTATTACATTACGTAATGCCTTAACTCTAGTTGGTGTAACTGCACCAGAACGTATGTAAGATTAATCTAAAATTCTACAGAAAAAATGATGTACGACAACGTGCATCATTTTTTTGTTGGCATTTTATAAATAATAGTGGTATCTTACGCGGGATTTGTTATAATTTGTGAATAATCAGATGAGGAGTGAGCACATGAATTTAAAGCGTGTCATTGTTTTTGTTTTGACGGTAATCATCATGTTATCAGGATGTAGTTTTAACCAAAATCAATCGCAACAATCTGGTAAAACTTCAGATAAAGTGCCTAACCGTATTATTTCACTCATGCCGAGTAATACTGAAATTTTATATGAATTAGGGTTAGGTAAACATGTGGTAGGCGTATCAACCGTTGATGATTATCCTAAAGACGTACGTGAAAAAACGCAATTTGATGCGATGAAATTAAATAAAGAATCACTGATAAAAGCACAACCCGATCTTATTCTCGCACATGAATCACAAAAAGCATCTCAAGGGAAGGTGTTAAAAAGTCTTGAGCATAGTGGCATCCATGTGGTTTATGTTAAAGATGCACACTCTATTAAAGATATGTATGAGAGCTTTGCACAAATAGGAAAAGTGACGCATAAAGAGCGAGAAGCTCAAGCATTAATTAAAGAGACGCAAGCAAATATTGACAAAATTACAAAACAAACGAAAAAGAAAAAAACCAATCCAAATGTATTTATTGAAATTGCTTCAGAGCCTGAAATTTATTCTGTAGGTCAAAAGACATTTATGGATGACATGTTAACACAATTGCATGCTAAAAATGTTTTTCACGATCAACAAGCGTGGCCTACAGTGAGTAAAGAACAAATCATCCAAAAAAATCCAGATGTGATGATTACGACATCAGGAGTATCCACTAAAGAGTATCAACAACTCGTGGCACAACGTGGCGGCTTTAATAAGGTTAACGCTGTAAAAAATAACCGAATTATTGCATTAAACGATGATGTGTTATCTCGACCAGGTCCACGCATTGATGAGGCAATGAAGCAACTGAGTGATACGATATATGAAAAATAATATGATGAAAGACCTCATAACTTTAAGTTTATGGGGCTTTCTTTTAATCGGTATCACCATTTACAGCTTGTGTAGTTTTATGGATTGGTCAAGCCCTTATGCGTCAACAATCATTTTTGAGGTACGTTTGCCTCGGATTTTACTCGCACTTTTATCAGGGATGGGGTTAACATTAGCAGGTTTTTTGTTTCAGCTTATTTTAAACAATCCCCTTGCTGATAGTTTTACACTCGGTTTAGCAAGTGGGGCGACACTAGGGGCTGCACTCACTGTGTTTTTGGGGTTATCTTTTTTATGGATTGCACCTATTTCCATATTATTTGGAGTGGTTTCGCTCTTCGTTGTAGTTCTAATAGCGCATGTTGTATCGTGGGGATACCCAACTAAAATGTTAATTTTATCAGGAATTATGGTAGGCGCGTTAATGAATGCCATTTTGTATCTCTTAGTTCAAATGAACCCACAAAAATTACAAAATATATTAAATTATATGTTCGGTGGATTTTCAGCAGCGGAAATGAGAGAAGTTATCATCATAGGTAGCGTACTTTTATGTGTCATAAGCATCATTTCAGCGTTATTACCTCAATTAAAGTTGCTACAACTTAATGACTTGTCTAGTCAAAGTCTAGGACTTAAAACGCAACAACTCAGTTTCATCACATTATTTATTGCAACATTACTTTCTGCAGTCATTATTGGTTACGTCGGGGTCATTGAGTTCATAGGCATCGTGATACCGCAATTTGTTCAGCGTACGAGTCGAGGTCATTTAGGGGTTAAAATGGTTTTGAATCTGATTATAGGTGGTACTGTGATGGTGTTTGCAGATGTATTAGGAAGTCAGTTATTAAGTCCTACGCAACTGCCGGCAAGTATCGTTTTAGCGTTAATCGGGATTCCATTAATGTTTTATATATTGGTTATAGAACAAAAAAACCGGCATCAACATAGCACCAATATATAGGACACGCAAAAATATGCCACTTCAATCAGCATTTAATACCGTAGTTGATAGGTATACACAATGTGTACGTACTTTAATTTTAGAAAAAATGAAGGTATGCTACTATTACATTAATAAATTTCGTAGCTAGGATTAATTTTTAAAAGTAATGAGGTCGTCATAATGGAATTAAAACATATTAAAGCAATTATTTTTGATTTAGAAGGAACGTTGCTTGATCGAAAAAAATCTAGAGATAAATTTATAGAGGAACAGTATGAACGGTTTCACGACTACTTAGTGCGTGTTCAAGCTTCTGATTATCGTAATAAATTTATTGAGCTAGATGATGATGAAGATCATGATAAACCAGACGTGTATAAAGAAATCATTAAACAATTTAATGTAGATAGACTTAGTTGGAAAGATTTGTTTCATGACTTTGAAATGCATTTTTATCGCTATGTATTTCCATTTTATGACACCACATATACACTACAAAAGTTGAAAAAAGCTGGCTATAAAATCGGTATAATTGCTAATGGGAAATCAAGTATTAAACATTATCGTGTCTATGCGTTAGGGATTGAAGATTACGTCAATCATCTGTCGACATCTGAAGCGGTAGGTTTTAGAAAACCTCATCCGCGCATTTATGAAGATATCATCGAAAAGTTGAATGTAGACCCTTCAGAGGTTGTGTATGTCGGTGATGATGCTTTAAATGATGTGGCGCCCGCTAGAGCTATGGGAATGGTGAGTGTATGGTATCGTCATAAACAAGGAGAATCAGACCTTGAGCCATTAGCTTCAGAAATGGATTATGAAATCTCTACATTAGAAGAAATATTAGATATTTTGAATATACCGAGAGGGGATGAAAAATAATGAAATTATTTCGAACATCAGATGGTACAGCTTTATACTATCGTTCAATGGGTCATGGAGAACCGATTATTATGATTCACACAATTCATATGAATCATACCGTGTTTGAAGACATTTCTAAACGATTATCACGTCATTATCAAGTGATTCTTATTGATTTAAGGGGGCACGGTTATTCTGACAAACCTTTAAGCATTGCATTTCAAGCTTTTGCGCAAGATATTAATGAGCTGATGGAATTTTTATATTTAAAATCAAGTATGATTGTAGCAAATGAATTAGGAAGTATTGTTGCCATGGATTTAGCAGTACGCTATCCAAATAAGGTCACAGAACTTGTGCTCATTAATCCAACCGTTAGTAACGATTTATTGCCTAAAGAACGCTTATTTTTAAAATATGCCGAAAAAATCAGAACGTGGGATAAGGCAGACCAAGAGCAGTTTTTTGAAAAACATTTGTATTACGCTAAAAATAAAGTGCGCAAATTTTTAAAAGGGGTAGATAATTCAGCGGAACTACTCACGGATTATGAACAACGTGCAGTCGATCAAGCATTTCAAAGTGTGGACATTAAACAATTGACGATCCAAGTCAAGAAGCCAACGCTCGTCATTGCAGGTAATGCCAATGAGCGTGTTACACCAATTGAATCAAAAGACGTCGCAGACTTAATTCCAAATTCTGAATTTCATCTATTTAAAAAATCAGGCGTGTATCCTTTTGTTGAAGAAAAAGAACGATTTTTAAAAACACTAAAAACATTTACAAATAATAATGTGAAAGATAATGTTTTGTAATCTTTTTGTAATATAACTGTTATTATAATGACATTTCGTGTATACTAGTAGTGAGCACAGAATCGAAAGAACGAAAAGGAGCGTGTGCTTTATGAAAAAACTCGTCATCGCTGTACTTATTACTGGTTTAACATTGTCAGGAGTAGCAACAGGATCTGCCTCTGCGATGGAAGGCAATACCATTCAATCTGTAAAAGCTTTACAAAAAGGTGATCAAACAGTTGAAGGTGTTAAAATCGGTCAAAATATGGCAGACGTGATTCGTGTCAAAGGTGAAGGTATTCATACACAAGCAGGATTTGGTTCTGAACAATTTTATGAGTACCATACATCTAAGGGAACAATGATTGTTACAGCGAATTCTAGTAGCGCAAATGCGAAAGTGACACGTATCTCAATGAGTTATAACAAAGCAAATGGCCCAACTTACAAAGAGGTTAAAAAGAATGTAAGTGATAAGGCTGTGACACGTGAACATTATAATAAAGTAACAGGTAACAGTGGCTTTATTATTGATGGGAAACGTTCATATCAATTTGCATCTACATCACCTAAAGACAAAGTCATCAAATTGTACAGAATTGATCTTGAAGGATAAACACATTGATGTTTGATTATCATGACTGGGGACAGTGGGGCTGAAATCGTTAGAGAGCATCTTTAGATTTCTTAGTCTCACTTCCTTTGATTTATGTATAACGACACTTTATACTTATGGTTTCGGGTACGGGCACTGTCCTTCCACCGAACATAAGTATTGATGTTGGAGGCACTTATGAGACCGAATGATCGCACTTTAATAGATAACGTGGAAGATTATCTCACGCATAAAGGGATAACCACGACGTTAATAGATGATGTTAAAGAAAATTTGAGAAAAGATATACAGAAATCTGAAAAACAAGGTGTAGATTATATAGAGTATCGTCAAAAATCGACTGCTGAAATTATATTAACGATTCAAAAAAATTTGTTCACATTACAGTTTAATCCAGTAGTCTTTTTTATTATAAACTTTATCTTGATTTCTTATCTTTACGATAAGCAACTGGTACCATTTGGTGCGGCTACAGGTTTATCTATTTTATATATCTTAGTTTTATTGCCGATTTCTGTAACGATTTATTCACGCATTATGCGTAAAAGTTATCTTTATCAAAATCGCCTTGAAAGTTATATAGGATTAATATTAGCAGTTGTCGCTATGTTGCTTATCGGAATGAATACATTTGATATTACATTAGGCATCCATATTGTCACACAATATACGCATCTTGTTATCGCAGTTTTTGGCATGTTTTTTACTCTATGGGGATTATATCGTAAACGTTTAGAATATACGGGTGTGGGTTTATTACTCGTGCAAAAAACGGTAGATATCATCATACGAGATCCTCAAGCAGCACAACTCATCTCTATCGCAATATGGGTGATGATTCTTGTCCTTATTATTTTTTACACGATTGAACTTTCGTCAAAAAAACAAGTTTAATGGGCGCGTCGCATTAAATTAAACTCATAATTTAGAACGTTTACAAACATTACTCAATCGAATGTTAGTTTATAAAATGATCGATTTCGATAACTATAAGGTTCAGTTCAATATAAAAAAGTACCACTTCACATCGGTTAGGTGAAGTGGTACTTTTTTATTATTGTGGTTTAATGTCGGTGCTTTTGATTGTTTCGTTTACACGATTTAACAATTCGTCGATTTTTTTACGTTGTTCATCGTTTACCAAAATTAGAACAGTTCGCTCATCCTGTTCGTTACGACGCTTGTTGAAGTAACCTTCTTGAGATAAGTTCTTTACCGCTTTAACAACTTGTGGTTGTTTGTAGTTTAAGTTGTTAATAATATCTTTAAGGTAATATTCGTCTTCGATGCGGTAGCTTAAGTGAGTTAATACTGCAAACTCCTCAAAACTAATTTGGAACTCTTTTTTGATTACGCTTTTTAATCTGTCTGCGTACGTAACCATTGATAATAATTCGAAACAATCTTTTACTCTAGTAACAGCCATGTTCATAACCTCCC
Source organism: Staphylococcus sp. 11007852 (assembly GCF_011394325.1). NCBI lineage: Bacteria > Bacillati > Bacillota > Bacilli > Caryophanales > Staphylococcaceae > Staphylococcus > Staphylococcus sp. 11007852. The sequence goes on from NZ_JAANBJ010000041.1 coordinate 8,145, forward strand.
ATTTTTCATTGCCCTTGGATATATTTTTCAAAACTGTCTTGGAAGACAGATTAATGAAACCCTTTACTTATTAATTACAAATGAAATATCTATACCTTCTTTTAAAAAGTTATTGATATTATTGCTTGTGAATTGATTTAAGTGCAATTAGATTGTAATTATAACCAAATTATTTTTGATTGTAAACTAAGAAGGCTTAACCGCACTCTATATGAAACAAATTTTTTGTAAAATAGTGGATTCCGTCACCTTAAAGCAACATGATCATGCTTCTCTATTTTAGTGCGCATTTATTTCATGTGGATATCGTACGACTTTCTCCCCTGCAAATATTCCATTCTTAATTATAAGTTGCTCATTTATTCTATCATAACTTATTATTCGTTTAACCAATTTGCTTTTCTTATAAATCAACACGGAATTTTCATCCAGTAAAATGTCACGCGGTAATATCATTTGTGGCTTTGAAAATTGGACTTCAAAATGAGTGCCAATAGGGTAGGTTTTAGGTGTCTTAATTTTAATAAAATAGTACGTTTTTCTAGAAATTTCAGGGGAATATGTAGGGGTGAAATGTGTTGATACTACAGTGCCTTTAACGGTTTTATCCATTAAAGTAGAACGGAGTGTAACGGGTTGCGCTTTTTTAAATTTTGTATATAAATGTTCGGGAACTTTAACCAGAATATGTTGTTCTTTAGATGATATTTCTAAAATTTTTTCTTTATTTTTGTCTGGAAGAAATTCATGCAAACGCACGATTCCTTCTGCAGGTGATGGTATTGTATGATACAAATCTGATTTCAGTTGTATAATTTCTTTATTGATTTCGAAGATTTGGTTGGCGTTTAATTGAGAGGATAATAATTGATTTAAAGCGTGAATCAAAGGTATTTTCGAGGGATTGTGATAGGTGATTAATGGTTGATCTATAGTTACTTTTTCATTATCTTTCACATGAATATCTTGAACAAAACCTAAATTCTCATTATATTTTAATATATAGTTATAGTCAGATTGCACAATGCCTTTCAAATATTGAGGGTATGTGAACGTGGCACGTATCGTTTGAATATTTGGTTTGTTTAGTTGGTAAATAAAATAAACAGAAATGCTTAGAATTAAAATTAATAAAATTAAACTTGATGAAATAAAGAGGATAAAGGACTTTTTCATTTTATCACCTCGAAATGTAGTTGATGAAAATTATACTCTAATAATGTTTTTGTGCAATAGAAGTATGGTGGTTATAAACAGAATTCTAAATATAATTAAAACAACATTCGAGAAAAATGAAAAAAATCTTGATAATGTGTTCCATTTGATATAAAACATTTCAAATTGTACAGATTATATCTAATTTTCTGAGTTTTTGAATAAGAATTACTGGTTTGAAAAAAGTAATTCGTCTTGGAATGTGACATAGATCATTAAACCTATGATTGTCCCTAACGCCTCGCTTTTCTAGGCGCCTTACCTCAAAATGGATTTTCGGTTGCGGCTCAATGCCTCAGAAGTCTCGGCTAAGGGATTAATCACAATGCATCATAGTGTCCATCACTAAGACGAAATCGATTTATATAGATAAATAATAGCTAACAAAGTTCATGTATAAAAGAATTTTGTTAGCTTATTTTTTATTAAAAGGTCTGCTATGTCCCAGCCCCGACAGGCGAAACTGATGGTTGAAAGGGGTTAGTGCGTTAATGAAACTGAATCAAGATAATAGCTGTAATGATACATAAAAGCCCAACTAGACGTTGGCGATCAATGGAACGTTTGGTCATTCCCATCCATCCAAAATGATCGATGCATAACCCCATAACAATTTGACCTAACATAACGATGATTAACGTTATGGTGATGCCTAATAGAGGCGCCACGATGATATTCGTTGTAACAAATAAAACACCTAGTGGTCCACCAATAAAATGCCATATGCGTAAGGGTCCGTAAGTATCGTGGTGCGTGATGATTTTGAAACGGCGATGCACGATAAGGGTTAATAGCATAAGTGTGAATGTACCTACTAAAAATGAAACAAAAGCTGCAAATAAAGATGAGTGCGTGAGCTGACCTAGGCTGCTGTTAACAGCTGTTTGAATGGGGGGCGCAAATCCAAACATGATGCCAATAAGCATCCAAATGACGTTTTTTTGACGAGTGTCTACCGCTGATTTGGGTTGATAGTTCATCAATAGGATGCCAAGTATAAGAATGAAAAAGCCAACGATTTTGAGAACCGTTATGGTTTGCACTGGCATCTGAAACAAGCCGAACGTATCAATAATCACTCCCATCATCATTTGACCCGAAAGTGTTGTGATCACGGTCAAAGACGCACCAATACGCGGGAGTAAAAGAAGGTTACCTGTTAAAAAGATGACCCCCATTAATCCTCCAATAATCCATCGATAATCAAGCGTATAGGAATTGAATATATTGAGCGAAAAATATTGGGGTTGCGATAGTATAATGATGATCGCTAAAACACACGTTCCTGTAAAAAAAGACACTGTAGATGCGTAAAATGCAGATTGCGTATATTGACGTAAACGTGTGTTAATGGATGTTTGAATAGGAATCACTGTACCAGCTAAAAGTGTAAGTAACATTAAAACGAAAATCATAATAGCTCCTTTGTTTGTAATATGATGCATTTAATTTATAAACGATGTCTTTCACATTTTAAAACGGCATATAGACAAGTGAAAAATGGGACTGCACTAAAGGTATTAAGCTTATTAAATGAATGTAAAGATTAAAATAAATTTCTATTAAAGTTTACATGGTATGTACAAGTTTTAGTACGATAGTAATAACTTAAAGAGAGTGCGGTGATTTTTGTTGTCTGAGTTTGAAGTGGTAAGACTGATTAATGAAGAAAAGTTTATCGTAAACAATGCCGTCGAGGGTGCATTCCAAAGTAATGATTACGTAGAAGTATTACGTGTGGAATCACCTTATCAAATTATAGCACGCGTATGTGAAGTATATGACAAATACATAGTATGTAAAACGATTGACACATCAAAAGTGTTTTATGGGGAAAAGGTTAGGATACTTGAATAACATATTGTATTCATCATACGATAATATGCTTAATCAGTTGTGATGCTACTTAAACAAAAAGGCCTTCAAAATTCATTCTAAAATGAACTTTGAAGGCTATTAAAATACATATAAGGAAATGCTGCACTGTATTTGTGTGATCATAATACTTTTACTTTCATATCAAAATCTTTATTAAAAATTTTGACATCAAGCATAAGTGCTATGAAGCTGGGGATTTAAGGGGAAGTGACGATGTTTTGAAATATGAATCTAGAACAATACTGTAATATTGCGGTCTATCAACTGTGCAGATTTAACTTTTGTAATCGGCGTGCCATTGTTATTTAAAATATTTAATTTAACAATCTTGTCCGCTTGAATTTCTACGAGCTCTCGTGTAATCGTCGTTGCTAACTTAGGAAGTTGAAACTTAAAGGGCTTTTGTAATGCATTCTCAAATGTGATTTCTAATGTTTTAGTGTTCATTGGGTACCTCCAGAATTATCCGATTTGTTCAGTTTTTACAGTTTCAATAGTGTCATAATGTTCACCAGTCAGAGCTTCAATCACTTTAGCGAATGAAAGCAATTCTTGTGTCGTGGCAGAGCCTTTAATTTGATTAAATCGACGGCTCATTTTAGTAGCTTTTCCCTCCGGTGATAAAGTGGTTTGTGTCAGAATAAGTGTTAAATTTGAATTGTTCATGATGTCTGACCTCCTTTCACTTTATATATCGTTAAAAAAGAAGCAAAAGGTCAAAACTTTTTTGAAAAATTTGAACTTAACCCTTTAATGTTACAAAAATATATTATATCATTGTATAAGAAACATTAAATGAGGTGTGATAAGTGAATTTTGTAGATCCAATTAGAGATAAATCTGATATTCATAAAATGTATGTCTATTTGCAAAGTCAATCTATGCGAGATTACTTATTGTTTAAGTTTGCGATTCATACAGGAATCAAATTAAACGAACTTCTAAATCTTGCGGTGAAAGATGTTTATAACGACCATCATGAAATCGTCCATGTTTGGGTTGCGAGTTCATCTGAAGAAATTCGCGTCATTATACCAGAGAAGTTAAGAAATGAATTGAAGTGGTTTATTGATCAGGAGAAGTTGCAGTGTGACGATTTGTTATTTCAATCTAAGCGCACTAAAAAAGGCTTAAGTCGCCAACAAGCGTATCGTATTATTAATGCTGCCGCAACTAGAGTAGGGATTGAACATATTGGATTGACGACGTTACGTAAAACATTTGCTTATCATACGTATCGTTCCGGTGTATCCATTTCAATTATTCAAAAATATTTAGGGCATCAAACTTCATATGAAACGATGAAATTTATTGGTATTACTAAGAAAGAGATCAATACCACAATCGCCTTAAATTTATAATTTTAAACAAGGGAGGATGATTTATGCACATTATAGGATTAATGATATTTTTAATTCTAATGATTCTATTTTTGTCAATTATGATAAAGTGGGATTTTAAACAATGGCCAGGTTATATCGCATTATTAGCACCTATTGTAGCCTCTTTATTTTTTATTACACACATACCCAATGTCCTCAATCATCAATACGTCACATACACCTTAAAATGGTTACCTGCTTATGATATCAATATAGACTTTAGGCTTGATGGATTAAGTTTATTTTTTGGACTGTTAATATCTGTAATTGGCATCGTAGTCTTTTTCTACGCGACCCAATACTTATCTCATAAACATAATGATTTACCACGTTTTTACATGTATTTAATCGTTTTCATGTTTAGCATGTTGGGGATTGTACTTTCGAATAATACCATTTTGTTATATGTCTTTTGGGAATTAACAAGTGTTTCTTCATTTTTATTAATTAGCTATTGGTTTGACAAATCTGAGAGTCAACGTGGCGCTGTTACTTCATTTATGATTACAGTATTTGGTGGCTTAGCGATGCTGGTTGGATTTATTATGCTTTATGTCGTAACAGGTACAAACACCATTACTGAACTCATTGCTCAAAGACGTGTAATTGTGTCACATTCGCTCTTTATTCCGATTGTTTTGATGTTATTACTCGGTGCATTCACTAAATCGGCACAATGGCCATTCCATTTTTGGCTACCACGAGCAATGGCCGCACCGACCCCGGTCAGTGCATATCTACACTCAGCTACAATGGTCAAAGCGGGTATATTTCTGTTGTTGCGTTTTACACCGATATTAGGTCAAAGTACTTTTTACATTTATATAGTGACGGGAATTGGATTGTTAACGATGATATTTGGTGCTATCGTAGCGGTTCGTCAATATGATCTTAAGAGTATTCTTGCCTATTCTACGATTAGCCAACTGGGCATGATTACAGCAATGGTTGGTCTCGGCGGTGGTATTGCGACAGCAACGGAATCTGCCATGAGTGAAGCCTATGCATATGTCTTATTTGCAGCGCTTTTTCATTTGTTTAATCATGCGTTATTTAAAGGGACGTTATTTATGGGTGTCGGATTAATTGATCACGAAACAGGAACACGTGATATCCGTGAACTTGGAGGCTTAAAATCTGTACTACCAATAACGATGGTAGTCATGACGTTAGCAGCGCTTGCCATGGCCGGCGTGCCATTTTTAAATGGATTTCTTAGTAAGGAAATGTTTTTTGAGGGGCTTGTTCAGGCGTATCAATTTAAAGATTTTAATCTATTATCATCGATTGTTATCACATTAATTGGTTTTATTGCGAGTATTTTCACGTTCATATATTCATTAAATATGATTAAAGAGACGTTTTTTGGGAAGTTGAAAACGAATAAATCTATTCATGAGCCGAAATATTTTGTATTACCGGCAGTGTTCACTGCTTTAGGCTTACCTTTATTTTTTATAATGCCACAACTTATAGGAAATACTGTTTTAAAAGCAGCATTTACCACAATTGTTGCATCCGAATCTCTAGCAACGTATGCACCAAAGTTAACCCAATGGCATGGCGTGACACTACCGTTAATCATGAGTGTATTGATTATCATCATTGGAACACTCAGTGTCTTATGTATCAACTGGAATTCATGGATTCAATCGAAAGAAAGCCGTTGGTCTAGTCTTAATGTTTATCAGGAATCATATATGTCTCTAGAAGCTTATTCAGGTTATGGTTTACGCACGTTGATGAATAATCGACTTAACTCATATATTATTCTCACGCTAATGATTTATTTTGGGATTAACGTATATGGCTTGATACGTGTAGGTGTACCTGAAATGTATCGTATTGATGTTACGAACTATCATATTTTTCATGTTCTTTTATTAATTACCGTTATAGTTATTGGTTTTGCGTTAATTTTTATTCGTCAACGTCTTACGATGGTTATTTTAACCGGTGGGATCGGTTATGCTGTTGCATTATTCTTTATACTCATGCGTGCTCCAGATTTAGCATTAACGCAGCTTGTGACAGAAACGATTACCACTGTGCTTTTTATTGTCAGTTTTTCAAGATTACCCAATATTCCGCGTGGTACCTTTAATATGAAAAGAGAATCTGTAAAAATCATCGTATCCTTAATCACTGCACTTACCGTCGTAGGTTTTGTATTTATGATTCAACAAGCGAGTGCATTAGAAACCATATCTGTGTTCTATCACGATGCTTATGAAAAGTCTGGTGGTAAAAATGTCGTCAATGCCATATTAGGTGATTTTAGATCACTCGATACGATGGCTGAAGGATTGGTATTAATTATTGCAGGACTAGGTATCTATACGTTACTCAACTTTAGAGATAGGAGGGGACAAGATGAAAGAGAATGATTTAGTTTTAAAAACCGTCACACGTATTGTCATATTTATCATTTTGACTTTCGGTTTCTATCTCTTTTTTGCCGGGCATAACAATCCAGGTGGTGGTTTCATAGCTGGTTTGATATTGAGTTCTGCATTTATATTAATGTTTTTAGCTTTTGATGTTCAACGTGTAATTGAAGCGTTACCTATCGATTTTAGAAAATTGATGATATTGGGTGCGTTTGTATCACTTACAACAGCACTGGTTCCCGTGTTCTTTGGTAAAAACATTTTATATCAAGCTGATGCATATTTTAGTTTTCCTTATTTTGGTGAAGTGCATCTTTCTACAATTACATTGTTTGAAGCGGGTATCACACTCAGTGTCGTGGGTGTGGTAGTCACTACGATTTTATCATTGAGTGGGGGGAGATCATGAATATTATATTACTCCTCACAATAGGCTTTTTAGTTTTTATTGCAACGTATATGATTCTATCCAAAAATTTGATTAGAATTGTGATTGGTATCGCGATTTTTACACATGCAGGCAATCTGATTATTATGAGCATGGGAGAATACACAGCGAATAAGACAGAACCGTTAATTGTTACGGGTAAAGAAGATTTTGTGGATCCATTGTTACAGGCGATTGTACTTACGGCTATTGTTATCGGTTTTGCGATTACCGCATTTTTACTCGTATTAGTGTATCGTACCTTTAAAGTGACAAAAGAAGATGAAATTAATGTTTTAACAGGTGGTGAAGAAGATGAACGATAATATGTTAGCAATTCCATTTTTATTACCACTTGTAGGGGCATTAATTTTAGTGATGTTGAATAAACAAGTGAAAATTTCACGTATGATTGCGTTGGTCATCCTTTTTATATCATTTATTTCGTCTTTAATGTTGTTGATTTATGTGATGTATCATCAACCGCTTAAATTGGATTTTTCAGGATGGTCTGCACCATTTGGCATCCAATATGTTGGGGATTCTTTGAGCTTATTACTTGTTACTACAACACATTTTGTCGTCTTTATGATTATAGGGTTTGGATTCGGTCGAGGTGAAAAGCGTGCCAATCGTTATTACTTGCCATCCTTTATTTTGTTTTTAACGGTCGGTGTTGTAGGGTCTTTCTTAACTGCAGATTTATTCAATTTATACGTGATGTTTGAGATTATGTTATTAGCATCATTTGTACTTGTTACGCTGGGGCAATCAGTTGAACAATTGCGCGCAAGTATCATTTATGTCGTACTCAATGTCATTGGTTCATGGATCTTTTTAATAGGTATTGGTTTGTTATACCGTCAACTAGGAACTTTGAATTATACGCATATAGCGATGCGCATTAATGAACTTGAGGATCCGACTGCGATACATTTAGTCGCGATGTCATTTATTGTGGCCTTTGGTTCAAAAGCGGCTTTAGTGTTATTCATGTGGCTTCCTAAAGCTTATGCCGTGTTAAACACTGAACTTGCCGCGTTATTTGCTTCCTTAATGACAAAGGTGGGTGCTTATGCACTTATACGCTTTTTCACACTGATTTTCAATCAAAGTAATGATGTTACAGAGCCTCTACTCATTGTTATGGCGTGTATCACAATGGTGATTGGTGCAGTCGGTACTGTTGCGTATAAAGATATTAAGAAAATTGCTGCGTATCAAGTTGTACTATCCATCGGTTTTGTTATTTTAGGTCTAGGAACTCATACGGTTCATGGTGTGAATGGTGCGATTTTTTACCTCGTGAATGATATTGTTGTTAAAGCTTTATTGTTTTTTGTTATAGGTATTATTGTGTATACGACAGGTTATCGTCAATATCGTCATTTGAAAGGTTTAGCGCAAAAAGAACCTTGGTTAGGTATCGCCTTAATCGTTGTAACACTGGCAATTGGTGGTGTCCCACCATTCAGTGGATTTCCTGGGAAATTATTTATTTTTATGGGTGCTATTGAACATCGTCACTATATAGGATTAACATTAATGATTCTAACGAGTCTAGTAGGTATGTATAGCTTATTTAGAGTGTTTTTCTATATGTACGCAGGCAATCAAGAGAAGGGCGCTGAAATTACTTTCCATCCTATACGACCTGTTCGTAAACGCATCATTATGATAATGACGTGGATGGTTTTAATAATTGGACTCGCAGCACCTGTAATCATGCAAGTCACAGAACGTGCAACTGCTATGAATATGAACGTACATCAATATATAAAAATGGTTAATCCCGAGTTAAGAGGTGATGCTAAATGAGACAAATCGCCTTAAATATTATGATAGCTATGCTTTGGGTACTTTTTCAAGATGAAGATGCGTTTAAGTTTCCTACATTTGCAGTGGGATATATGATCGGTTTAATCATTATTTATTTGCTTCATAAGTTTTTCGACCAAGAGTTTTATCCTAAAAAGATATGGGTGTCCTTTAAATTTTTAATGACATACTTATATCAATTAGTAACATCTACATTTTCTATCATCAATTATGTATTGTTTAAGACGCATAAAATGGATCCAGGACTCGTATCTTATGAAACGAAATTAGATACAGATTGGGAAATTACATTTTTAACGATACTTATCATTATTACGCCAGGATCAACAATCATTAGGGTGAACCGTAATCCGAATGTATTTCTGATCCACGCGATTGATATTACAGCGAAAGAGAAAAAACAATTATTAAGAAGTATTAAAAAATATGAGGAACTTATTGTGGAGGTGACGAAATGATTTCAACAGTGACAGAGTTACTTTTATCCGGTGCGTTAATTATTTTTGCAATTTCACTTGTTGTAGTGTTGTTTCGTTTAATAAAAGGACCGACAACGGCTGACCGTGTCGTCGCATTTGATGCGATCAGTGCGATATTAATGTCCACAGTAGGTGTCCTTAGTTTATTGTTTAAAACGTTCTCGTTTTTAGATTCGGTCGTTTTAATCGCGATTATATCATTTTTAAGTTCCGTAACTATTTCTCGCTTTATAGAAGGGGGGAATGTGTTTAATGGAAACAATAAACGACATCATTAAACTATTCGCCGCTTTTTTAGTGTTTGCTGGGAGTATCATTGCACTTATTAGTGCAGTGGGGTTAGTTCGCTTCCAAGATGTGTTTTTACGGATTCATGCCGCGACCAAAGCCTCTACGCTGGCCGTTTTATTAACGTTATTAGGTGTATTTATCTATTTTATATTTGAACAAGGTTATGTCAGTGTCCGCACATTGTTAGCATTGGTTTTTATTAATATCACTTCTCCGGTAGGTGGTCATTTGATTTCCCGTGCAGCTTATCGAACTGGCGCATATATGTATCAAAAACATGTGACAAATGAAGAAGATGCAGATCTTAACAAAGCGGATTTAGATGATGAAGCCAAACGTCAAATCAGAGTGGAAAAGCGAGCCAAACGTCGTAAAGAAGTTTATTCACGGCTAGATGACGATTAAATGATGTTAATGGGTTGATACCTAACGCGTGCAATTGATGTGTTTAAAACTTGGTTTGAGTTCATGTCTCCTCCATTCGAAATTAATCCTTGATGATATCACTCGTCTAATGAAACTGATATAATAAAGTGTATTATTATACGAGGAGATGATTGTATGAGACATGTTAATGTGTCTTATATCATACGCCATAGTACATTCATTACAAATTTTGAAGTACTTTAGGGCAAATATTCATTTCTTAAAGTACTTCTCAATAAAATGGAGGCATGAGAAATGAATCAAATTAAAGCGTATGAATTTATAAAAGTAAAACAGCGCGTCAATCAACTTATACGATTATATAAAACGAATGATATTCAAACTCACGCGATGCAAAAACAAATCATATTTAATGAAATTAAAGAGATTTTCGAAGCACAACATATTTATATTGATGATTTTATCAATCAAATCGATGATGTGACTTTGACGAAAAAGAAAGCATCCATGTTATTAGAAAATTTAAAAGTACATGTAGAGGCATTTGAATTGCCAACCTCTAACGCGTTGCATAAGTGTTTTCGCAAAGTGAAAAAACTTAAATTACCGGAGACTGACCATATAGATCTCAAAGAGACAACATTTTTAGGTTGGAATGATTTAGCGTCTCATCGAAAATACATTGTTTATAGAGAGGGCAATCAACTTAAAGGTATGTATGGTGACCTCTCTCCAACTAAGGTTAAAGGATTTTGTAAGATATGTAATGCTGAATCGTATGTTTCTTTATTTCTAAATCAATCTAAACATAATAAAAAAGAAGGAACGTACACAAAAAAGGGTGACTACATTTGCTATGATAGTGTGGCATGCAATGGTCAATTAGAAGACATTACACGGTTGTATCATTTTATTGAGCAAACAAAATAAGCGAGTTGTATTCTAGTAACATGTATAATGGTGTACTCACCGCATCTATCGCTGATCAATAAAAAAGGAGTGAACGGTTTAAGTACCCGTATCACTCCTTTTTCTTATTTCATACTATCATGTATCGTTTTAATATTTGAAGCCATCATTTTGTAATATGAGTCTCCATCGCTACCTTCTTTACCAATTGAGTCTGTATAAACTGTACCAAATATTTTAGCATCAGTATCTCCACTTAAGCGTTTCATTGCTTTATCGCTTACGCTTGTTTCTTGGAGAAGGTGTTTCATGTGATTGGCTTTTACAAAGTCAATGGCTTGTTTCATTTGTTGAGGCGTACCTTGGTTTTCTGTATTAATTTCCCAAATAAAACCGGCTTTGATGTCATATTGTTTTGCGAAGTACTTAAACGCACCTTCACTTGTAATCATGACACGTTTGTCTTTTGGAATATCATGAAATTGGTTATGACTTTTCTCGTTTAATGACTTAAGTTCTGATAAATATTTGTCACCTTGTTTTTGGTAATCTTTTTTGTGGTCTTTGTCCGCTGATTCTAATCCTTCTTTAATGCGTTCAACATATTTAATACCGTTACCTAAGCTTAACCATGCATGTGGATCGATATGTGCATCTGACTTTTCGTTACCATTTAAATAGATAGGTTCTACTTTTTCAGAAGCTTGGATGACATTTTTATCTTTTAGTGATTTATTGGCTTCTTTTAATGCTTTTTCAAACCAACCATTACCACTTTCCAAATTAAAACCATTGTAAATGACTACGTCGGCATCAGCTAATGCTTTAATATCTTGAGGTTTAATTTCGTATTCATGTGGATCTTGACCAATAGGGACAATACTATGTATCTCCGCATGTTCACCAGCAACGTTTTTAGTCATGTCATAAAGAATTGAATTCGTTGTTACCACTTTTAATTTGTTTTGTTTTTCGCTTTTACCAAATCCACAGGCTGTAAGCATTACTGCGACAAGTAAAAGGGTAATAATACGCTTAATCATGATGTATGGACAGCTCCTTTGAGTAATTTTGATTTGATTTTGATGTAAATAAAACTTAATACATATAGTGTTGCGGCGATAAGCACAATCACTGCACCACTTGGTAAATTAAGTTGAAAACTAATGTATATGCCGAGTGTAGCGCTAATCATACTACAGATACATGAAATCATTAGCATCGTTGACAGTTTGTTGGCGATAAGGTAGGCAGTCGATGCGGGTGTAATTAACAATGCAACAACTAAAATAACCCCTACCGTTTGGACACTCGTAACAATGACGAGTGCTAAAAGCAACATAACCAAATAGTGAATGAAGCGTGTAGGGATACCGTTCATTCTGCTGAAAATAGGATCGAATGTCGAAATTTTTAACGGACGGTAAAGAAACAGTATAACACCAATTACGCACAGACTAATCCAAAGTGTTGTATAGAAGGCATCATCTGTAATGGCTAAAATATTACCGAATAAAATATGATACAAATCGGTTGTGGACTGTATCGCACTGATTAAAATAATACCTGTAGCCAGAAAAGTGGTGAAAATAATACCAATGGCTGCATCTTTTTTAGTTTTGGTTGTGTCAGAAATGTAACCAATACATAAGCTACTTAAAACACCTGTCACTAAAGCGCCGATAAACATTGGAATATTAAGTAGAAACGAAATCGCAACACCTGGCAATACAGCATGACTCATTGCATCTCCCATTAAAGACAGACCTCTTAATAGAATGAAACAGCCGACAATACCACATACCGCACCAACGAGAATAGCCGTGAGTAAGGCACGTGTTAAAAACGGATAATCAACGAGATGTTGTAGGAATTCCATTGTTAGATTGCTCCTTTCGTTGATTCATATGTGTCATGGCTTCGCTCACATGTAATGAGGCTAGGAACGTTTGTTCAATATTTGATGGGATTAATACCTCACGGGTATTACCAAAAAATTGAACACTCTGATTAAGCAATAAGACACGATCAAAATAGTCTGATGCTGTCGACAAATCATGATGAACGATGATGATGAGTTTGCCTTCTTCTTTGAGCGCATTTAATTTTTGGATAATCATTTTCTCGCTCTTGAAATCAATGCCTACAAAAGGCTCATCTAAGATATAAACGTCATGTGTACGCATTAATGTACGCGCTAAAATCACACGTTGTAACTGGCCACCACTTAATGTATGTAGTGGACGTTTTCGCAAATCGAATAGCTCTAATTCTTGTAACAACAAATGACATTGTTGGCGTTTTTGATGTGGTACCCGTTTAAACCAACCGATTTCACCATAGCACCCTGATAACACTAAAGATTCAACATCAATTGGGAAATCAAGGTCTAAAGCCATTTTTTGAGGCACGTATGCGACATGACGCTTGAGTTGACTTAATGGTTTACCGTTTAAAGTAATCGTACCTTTATATTGCAACTCTCCTACTAATGCTTTAACTAAAGTAGACTTACCGCTACCGTTTGGTCCCATAATACCTATAATTTCACCATTTAACGGTAACTTTAATGAAATATCTTTAAGAACATGCTTATGTTGAAGGGTAAGGTTTAAGTTGTTAATTTCAATCATTTTAACACAACCTTTTAAGTAATTTAGGTTACCCTAATAAATTTATATTATAGAATGAAATCTGTCAAAGTCAAGATGTTTCGTGATACAATAAGGTGAATCTTTTTAAGAGGTGAAAAAATGTTAACTGAGGAAAAAGAGGATTATCTTAAAGCGATACTAAGTCACGACGGAAAAACGCATTATGTTTCGAATAAAACGCTCTCTCAGTTTCTGAATATAAAACCGCCATCTGTAAGTGAAATGGTGGGAAGATTAGAAAAAGAAGGCTTTGTTGAAACAAAACCCTATAAAGGTGTAAAGCTATCTGAAAAAGGTGTCTCAGCTACTCTAGATATTATTAAGAGACACCGTTTGATTGAATTATTTTTAATCGAAGTGATGAATTACACATGGGAAGAAGTACACGCGGAAGCAGAAGTGTTAGAACATCGCGTATCTGATCTCTTTGTAGAGCGCTTAGATGAGTTGCTTCAATATCCTGAGACATGTCCACATGGTGGTATGATTCCAAGAGGGCATGACTTTGAAGAACGTTACAAGACACCTTTAATTGATTACGATGCAGGGGATAAAGTGATTATTAAACGCATCAGAGACAAAACAGAACTATTAATTTATCTTTCAAGTAAATCAATTCAAATGGGTGACACGGTAGAAATTTTACAAAAAGATGAAACGAACCAAATGCTTGAAATTAAATATGAAAATCAAACTGTCATTTTGAGTTATGAAAACGCAAAAGTAATTTTTGCTGAAAGAGCATTTTAAGTAATATCAAAATGAAAAGCAGCCCGATACATTTATATGGACTGAAAGAGCCATCAGA
>NZ_JAANBJ010000042.1:0-51068 GCF_011394325.1 Staphylococcus sp. 11007852
TTTTTATGTAAATCACGGTATATTTTTATTTAATATGACATTTACACATTTACTTCATGTGCTAAAAATTCACTTAAAAACGATACACTTTTGAACTTTAAGGGTATAAGCTAATGGAATACAGATGAACATTTTGATTTTTGTTAAGGTATTATGAATATATTGTAAAGTTACTTAATAACATATTATTTTTAAGTACATTTTAAGTTATAATGAACTTAATCATTCATAGGAGGTACGTTTAATGGTGCAAAGAGTGCTCGTAGTAGATGATGAACAATCGATTGTCACACTACTTAAATACAATCTTGAACAAGCAGGGTATATTGTAGAAATCGCTCAAGACGGCGAGGAAGCAATTGAAAAAGAAAAAGAAACAAAACCTGACTTAATCGTATTAGATGTGATGTTACCTAAAAAAGATGGTATCGAAGTATGTAAAACGATTCGTTCTGATAAAAATCAAGTCCCAATATTAATGTTAACAGCTAAAGATGATGAGTTTGATCGCGTTTTAGGTTTGGAATTGGGTGCTGATGACTACATGACAAAACCTTTCTCACCTAGAGAAGTCGTGGCGAGAGTTAAAGCGATTTTACGCCGTTCTTCTCAATTTGAAACAACCCGCGCTGATGAAGAAGATGAAGATATCGTGATTGGTCCTATTCGTATTAGACCAGATTATTTTGAAGTTTATCGTAATGATGAACTCTTAGAATTAACCCCAAAAGAGTTTGAACTATTATT
This sequence comes from Staphylococcus sp. 11007852, assembly GCF_011394325.1. NCBI lineage: Bacteria > Bacillati > Bacillota > Bacilli > Caryophanales > Staphylococcaceae > Staphylococcus > Staphylococcus sp. 11007852. The sequence continues at coordinate 748 of NZ_JAANBJ010000042.1, forward strand.
GTATCTTGTAGAACGTCAAGGGCGTGTGATTACAAGAGAACATATGTTAAATTCGGTATGGAATTATGAGTTTGCAGGTGACTCACGTATTGTTGATGTTCATATCAGTCATTTACGTGATAAATTAGAAGAAAACCCAAAACAACCGCAGTTCATTAAAACTGTAAGAGGTTTAGGTTACAAATTGGAGCGTCCAAAATAGATGATAAAGTTTTATCACAAGTTATTAATTATACTTACAACAATCACTGTTGTAAGTTTTCTTATATTAGGCTTTATTGTTCATAATTCTATATACACGATTTCTGTGGATCATCAAAAACGTGAATTACTCAAACAATCTAAACATATCATTCAACGCTATCAAGCGCACCAATCATCGCGTATTCAAGATATAGCTGAAACATATCAAGCTAATATTCACATTATCACTAATGGTAAAACTGAAACACTTCATACTGAAAAAGATTTTACTATCGAAAATAGAAAAGATGAGCTTTTGAGGCAATTGCATTCTGAAAATCCTGTTTATATCCTTGATGGAAAATCCGGTGAATATTTGTATGGTGTCAAACATCAACAAACAATACTGTTAATGAGTGGGAAATATGATGCGGTCTATGATTTACAAATGCAATTCTGGAAGTACTTAATATTGATTGGTATTGTTATTATGGCATTGATTTTCTTTACAGTTCGCTATATTAACCGCACTTATATACAACCGATTAATGAGGTTTCTTATGCCGCTTCTTTATTAACGCAAGGGAATTATAAAGTGCGTGTTCCTGAAAGCAGTGTCAAAGAAACACGTGAACTCTATGTAACAATTAATGTACTTGCAAGACGTTTAGAGCGTTTAAATAGTGAGCAAAAAATTCAGCGTAATCGCCTAGTGACTACATTAGAAAATATACCGAGTGCTGTACTAATGATTGATAAGCATGGAAATATCGTAGTTGCCAATAAAACATTTTATGAGATTTTTAACGAGACGAAAAATGTTGAACATCAAAACTATGAAAAGTTTTTACATCCGACTTTAAAAAAACTCGTTGTAGAAGGTTTTCGTACTGAAAAACCCGTGTATGATCAAGTGGAGCTACAATTAAGTTTAATACATCAAAAGTTTTTTGATACGTCATGCGTACCTATTTTGACTAGAACAAAGAAACGATTACAAGGGATGGTTATTGTTTTACATGATATTACACAATTGAAAAAACTCGAAAATTTAAGACGTGACTTTGTTGCAAATGTTTCGCATGAATTAAAAACACCGATCACGTCGATGAAAGGGTTCACTGAAACACTTTTAGATGGTGCTAAAAATGATGAGGCATCATTAGATATGTTTTTAAATATCATGTTAAAAGAATCTAATCGCATTCAATCGCTCGTTAATGATTTGCTGGATTTATCGAAAATTGAACAAAATACGGCATTAGATAAACATCCTATTAACCTATCTCAAGTTGCGAACAATGCTTTAGACTTAATTCAACCTTTAGCGAGCGAAAAAAACATTGATTTAATTGATGAAATCGATGAGCATATCACTGCACTAGCGGATGAAACAAAGATGTCTCAGGTTATCGTAAACTTATTATCAAATGCAGTGAATTATTCTCCGCCAGACAAAACGATTACTTTACGTGTGTATCAAAATGATAAACATAAAGTGATTGAAGTTATAGATGAAGGTATAGGTATAGCAGAAGAGGAAACTGTGCGTATTTTCGAACGATTTTATCGAGTTGATAAAGCGCGCAGTCGTGAATCAGGTGGCACGGGTCTTGGGCTTTCTATCACGAAACATATTGTGGAAGGGTATCAAGGTAAAATTGAGGTTGAAAGTGAAATAGGTAAAGGGTCCACTTTTAGAGTGCAATTACCTGAATAAAGTGATATTGCGATACAGGTTTGGTTTTAACCAAGTCTGTATCGTTTTCTTTTAGTGCCGCAATGGGTATTTAGTATGTGATGTGATAAAATAAATGCAAAGTAGCTAGGAGGGACCCATGTGGAAAAGTTAGTGTTAATTGATGGTAACAGTTTAAGCTTTAGAGCATTTTATGCGTTACCCTTATTACAAAATAAAGCTGGTATTCACACGAATGCAATTTATGGCTTTGCACGTTTATTAGAAAAAATTATCAAAGAAGAATCACCCACACATTTTCTAGTTGCATTTGATGCTGGGAAAACAACATTTCGACACGAGACTTATCAAAATTATAAAGGTGGCAGACAAAAAACACCTCCAGAATTAAGTGAACAGTTCCCTTATATTCGCCAACTGTTGGACGCTTATCAAATCAAGCGGTATGAATTAGAACAATATGAAGCCGATGATATTATTGGGACACTTAGTCGTGAAGCGGATCAAAAAGGGTTAGAAACCATCATCATTACAGGAGACCGTGATTTAACACAATTGGCCACTGATAACGTGACAATTTATTATACAAAAAAAGGTGTCACAGATGTAGATCATTATACACCGGCATTTATCGCAGAACAGTATGGCGGTCTTGTTCCTGATCAAATACGTGATTTGAAAGGTTTAATGGGTGATACATCAGATAATATTCCAGGTGTTGCTGGTGTTGGTGAAAAAACAGCACTAAAATTGTTACATCAATTTAAAACTGTTGAAGGTGTGTATGACAATATAGAACAAGTCAGTGGGAAAAAGTTGAAAGAAAAATTAGCTAATAGCCAAGCGGATGCATTAATGAGTAAACAATTAGCTACTATAAATTGCGACAGTCCCATCTCTGTTACGATAGAAGATACAAAACGTCCGACAACAATAGATGAGACAGAAAAAATTGAGCTGTTTAAAACATTGGAATTTCGCCAATTATTAAAAGATATTGATATTAAAGCAGATACATCATCAGTTCAAAAATCATATCAAATCTCCTCAGATTTTAAAGGAATTCAATTTGATGCTTTAGATGCAGCGATAGTTCATATTGAAATTGATGGAGACAATTATATCAAAAATAATATTTTAAAATTTGGTTTGAAAACAGACAATGACTATATTGTTGTGGACGCACATCAGATTAAGGAGATTGAACCTTTAGTTGCGTGGCTTGAAGATGAAAAAACGTGTAAATATGTGTTTGATGCTAAGAAAACATATGTCGCGTGTAAGCGTTTAGGCATACGCATTCAAAACATAGTTTTTGATACGATGCTTGCAAGCTATTTAATTGATCCATCGCAAACAATTGAGGATGTAGCTTCCGTTTCATCTCTATATGAAGGGACATTTGTTCAGGATCGTGTTGCTATTTATGGAAAAGGAAAATCTTATCTTATCCCCGATGACCAACCGTTAGCCGAACATATTGCATCAATTTTAGATGCAATTGAAATCATGTATCCAATGATGCAACAAAAATTGGATGCGCATGAACAAATGACTTTATTAACGGATATTGAACTTCCTTTAGCTTTAATTTTGGGTGAAATGGAGTTTACTGGTATTTACACAGATGTGACGACGCTACAAACTATGGAAGCTGATATTCAATCGAAATTGGATACACTGATTAAAGATATTCATAAAGTAGCGGGTGAAACATTTAATATTAACTCTCCGAAACAACTTGGTGTTATCTTATTTGAAAAGTTACAATTGCCTGTTATTAAAAAAACTAAAACAGGGTATTCCACAGCAGTTGATGTATTAGAAAAATTGCAAGGTGAGCACGACATTATTGATTTAATTCTTCAGTACCGTACGCTTTCTAAGCTACAATCGACTTATGTAGAAGGCTTACAAAAAGTGATTTCTGAAGATGGCCGTATTCATACGCGCTTTAATCAAACGTTAGCTCAAACGGGTCGTTTATCTTCTGTGGATCCTAACTTGCAAAATATACCAATTCGTATTGAAGAAGGGCGCAAAATTCGTAAAGCATTCAAATCAACAGATGAAAATAGTGTAATTTTAGCAGCAGACTATTCACAAATCGAGTTACGTGTACTTGCACATATTACTAAAGATCGTACCCTTCAAGATGCTTTTATTAATAATGAAGATATCCATACGACGACTGCTATGAAAGTGTTTAATGTTGATGCTTCCGAAGTAACTGCTCTAATGCGTCGTCAAGCGAAAGCAGTTAACTTTGGTATCGTGTATGGAATTAGCGATTATGGTTTAAGCCAAAGTCTAGGTATTACACGTAAAGCAGCTAAACAGTTTATAGATGACTATTTAAATCACTTTCCTGGTGTAAAGACTTATATGGAAGAAATTGTTCAAGATGCGAAACAAGATGGTTATGTAGAAACATTGTTAAAACGTCGTCGATATATTCCTGATATAACGAGTCGTAACTTTAATAAACGTGGTTTTGCTGAACGCACAGCTATGAATTCCCCAATTCAAGGTAGCGCGGCTGACATTATCAAATGTGCGATGGTTAAGTTAGATGAAGCGATGAAACATTCTGATTTTAAAGCTAAGATGTTATTACAAGTACACGATGAGTTGATTTTTGAATTACCTAAAGATGAAGTTGAAACATTTAGTAAGTTTGTAGAAGACATTATGATTCATGCATTAGAATTAGATGTACCGCTTCAAGTAGATTCAGATTATGGGAAAACGTGGTACGATGCAAAATAGAAAGTAGGGAACACATTGCCAGAATTACCAGAAGTTGAACATGTAAAACGTGGCATTCAACCGCTCATTGAAGGTGCAAGCATTGAAAAGATTACCTTTTCCGATAGTGTCATTTTAGGTAAACAACAAGGTAAAGACACCATTATAAAGGGCATAAGTTTAGAGGCGTTTCAACAGTTTAGTGTTAGTTATACTATTCAACATGTATATCGCCGAAGCAAATATATTCTTTTTGATTTGGTAAACGATTCTGATCAACGTACATTAGTATCTCACTTAGGCATGGCTGGTGGCTTTTTTGTAGTCAAACATATTGAGGATATTAACATTGCAAACTATCGAAAGCATTGGCACGTTATATTTCATTTAGATAACGATTGGTTACTTGTTTATTCAGATATTAGACGGTTTGGTGAAATTAGAAATGTTAAATGTTTAGAGGAATACCCTTCTCTATTAGAAATTGCACCTGAACCATTTGATATCGATGCGTTATCGCATTATTTAGCTCAATATGAAGTTAATCGTTATAAAAAAATGCCGATAAAACGTATGATTTTAGAACATCGCGTCATTGCTGGGTGTGGGAATATATATGCGTGTGAAGCGTTATTTGATGCTAAAATCAATCCACATCGTTTAGCACAAGATTTATCACATGATGAGCGCATAAACGTTTTTAAAAGTGTTGTAAAAGTTCTAGAAATGGGTATTTTACATGGAGGAACAAGTATCTCTGATTACGTTCACGCAGATGGTCAACGTGGAACGATGCAAAATAATTTAAAAGTATATAAACAGAAAATGTGTGAAGAATGTAAAAGTGCGATTGATACAGCGATTATTGGCGGTCGTAATACACACTATTGTAAAAATTGTCAAAAATAAGGGAAGAAGGTATGTTATGTCAAAAGTCATTGGTTTAACGGGTGGAATTGCCACTGGTAAATCCACTGTGGCAGAACTTTTGAAAGCGCACGGCTTTAAAATAGTAGATGCTGATGTCGCGTCTCGAAAAGCAGTTGAAAAAGGGTCTGAAGGCTTGTCACAAGTCCGAGCAGAATTTGGTGAGGAAGCCATTGATGACAATGGAGAAATGAATCGCCATTATATCGGACAACAAGTGTTCTATGATGATGTAAAACGTGAAAAATTAAATGCTATTATTCATCCTATTGTGAGAACGTTAATGGAAAAGGAAAGAGATCAATATCTTGCTGAAGGTTATGATGTTGTCATGGATATTCCTTTACTATATGAAAATGGTCTTGAAAATACAGTGGATGAAGTATGGTTAGTTTATACATCTCCTAGCATTCAAATAGACCGTTTAATGGAACGTAACCAATTATCAATTGAAGATGCCAAAGCACGCATTTATAGTCAAATTTCAATTGATAAAAAGAGTCGTATGGCTGATGTAGTAATTGATAATTTTGGCACAAAACTTGAACTTAAACAAAATTTAGAGGAAGTTTTAGCTGAAAAGGGTTATCTTAAAAGTGTTGAATAAAGTGAAATAAAATGGGGTGGACCAATTTTAAGGTTCACCCCATTTTTTATAAATTCAGGTGGATGCGAATGAAAGATGTAGGATTGAGTTTACAGGTAGCTAATGCGCCATGTAACCTCTAAATTTATGATTCATCATATATCACTACATAGGTTAATGTGACACATTAATATCCCAAAGGCACTATACACGGATTGTAAAAATATACAAATGACATTTTATAAGTAAAATTTATCAACGCAAACGGTTTCATTTTTGATTAATTATGATATACTCTTAAATATAAGTATAACACATTAACAAGGAGTGCTTTTTTCATGACGACAAAGATTGCGATAAACGGTTTAGGTCGTATCGGCCGTATGGTTTTAAGAATTGCATTAAACAGAGAGGATATTGAGGTAGTTGCGATTAACGCGAGTTATCCACCAGAGACCATTGCACATCTTATTAAATATGATACAACGCACGGACGTTTCAACAAAGAAGTACAACCTATAGAAAATGGTATTAGTGTGGATGGTAAAGAAATTAAATTAGTTTCTGATCGTAACCCAGAAAATTTACCTTGGAAAGCTTTAGGTATTGATGTAGTTATTGAAGCGACAGGTAAATTTAACCACGGTGATAAGGCGGATGCTCATATTAGAGCAGGTGCAAAAAAAGTATTGTTAACAGGTCCATCAAAAGGTGGACACGTGCAAACGATTGTTAAAGGTGTAAATGACAGTGATTTAGATGTTGATACATATGACATCTTTAGTAATGCGTCATGTACGACAAATTGTTTAGCACCTGTTGCAAAATTGTTAAATGATACGTTCGGTATTGAAAACGGCCTAATGACTACAGTACATGCCGTAACAAATGATCAAAACAATTTAGATAATCCACATAAAGATTTACGTCGTGCACGTGCAGCATTTGAAAGTATTATTCCAACATCTACTGGCGCAGCAAAAGCACTCGCACTAGTGTTGCCAGAACTTGAAGGGAAACTACACGGAATGGCATTACGCGTGCCAACTAAAAATGTGTCGCTCGTTGATTTAGTTGTAGATTTAAAACAACCTGTAACTAAAGAAGAAGTGAACCAATTATTTAGAGATCATCAACTTGGTGGTGTAATTGATATTGTGGATGAACCCCTTGTATCAGATGACTTTAAAACAGATAGCCACTCTGCAATTATCGATGCGCAATCAACTATCGTGATGGGTGAAAATAAAGTAAAAGTACTTGCTTGGTATGATAACGAATGGGGTTACTCTACACGTGTTGTAGATGTCTTACAACAAATTGCGAAAGCGATTAAAGTGACAGCATAAGTTGTAAATTGCTAATATATAGATTGGTTTAACAAAAAATAGTATATTTTTCTCGATTAGGGTCAAGGTAAAATGTTTACCTTGGCTCTTTTTAATCACTGTACTTTTGCTATTAAATCAGTTTGTAGTATAATGAAACAAAATTATTGAAGAAGGTGAAAAAGTCGTGAAATGCCCTAAATGTCAACACACGCACGCTCGTGTTGTGGATTCGAGACATGTAGATGACCTAAATGCAATTAGAAGAAGACGTGAATGTGAACATTGTGGAACACGTTTCACTACTTTTGAACACATTGAGATGAGTCCGCTCATTGTTGTTAAAAAAGATGGAACAAGAGAGCAATTCAATCGTGAAAAAATTTTAAACGGTTTGGTTCGATCATGCGAAAAACGACCAGTACGTTTTCAAAAACTAGAGGAAATTACAAATCAAGTGGAATGGAAATTGAGAGATTCAGGTATGGCAGAAATTTCATCGAGAGATATTGGAGAACATGTGATGGATTTATTAATAGATGTAGACCAGGTTTCTTATGTGCGTTTTGCATCCGTGTACCGTGAATTTAAAGATGTAGATCAATTGCTTAAATCCATGCAAGGTATTATTAAAGATAACAGGCGGAGTGAATAATATGGTATCGATGTATCCGAATCAATTACAAGCACATGATGGTTTTGCCGTCGTGCGCGCATATTTTTATCACCAACGTCACCAAGAAGTACTTCATCGACTTTTTATACCACTGATTGGTGCTGATGCTGTTAGTTATTATCAATATTTAGAACAATTTGCCTCAAGTACTTTTGATGACGGTTACACACATTATACGATTATGTCTGAGTTGAAAATTAACTTATTAAAATTCCGAGAAAAATTAGATTTATTAGAGGGAATTGGTTTGTTAAAGACCTATGTACGTCACACAAAACAAACTACACAATTCGTTTATGAACTCGTTGCACCACCATCGCCTTATAAATTTTTTAATGACCCGATGTTGTCTGTTTATTTTTATCAAGTTGTTGGCCAATCACGTTTTCATGAAATTAAACGGTATTTTATTCCAAATGAGATGGATTTAAAGGGTTTTACCGAAGTAACTAAAAAATTTACAGATGTTTTTAAAGTACCACAACAGTCACATCGACCGAATGCAGGTGCATTAAATGAACAAAGTTATAATGGTGTCGATTTATCTGATGTTTATTTTGATTTTGACTTATTAAAAGATATGCTTCAAACGCATTATGTAAGTAGTGAAGTGATTAGTGAACCGAATAAAACAACGATTATTCAGTTGGCTACATTATATCGATTATCCCCTGACATGATGAAAACAGCGATATTAAAATCGTTAAATAGCGATCAAACATTATCTTTATCAACTTTACGTAAAACAGCGCAAGATTATTATTTGATTGAAAACCAACAAGAATTACCTGCACTTACGCCTTCAAATTCAGGTGAAACGACGAACGCTATCCAAAATCCTTTAAAAGCTGACGTTTCCAATTGGGATGAGTGGTATGAAATGATGGACAATACAAGTCCTATTGTGATGCTCACATCGTGGGGTGACGCAGAACCGACCCCGCAACAAAAAGCAATGATAGAAGATTTAATCACGCGCGAGAAGTTAAGCTTCGGTGCGATTAATGTTTTATTGCAATATGTCTTACTAACGAAAGATCAAAATTTACCTAAAAATTACGTGCTTTCAGTAGCGTCAAGTTGGAAAAAACAACAGGTGACAGACGCGAGATCCGCACATGAACTCGCACAAAAGATAAAAGAGAAACAATCACAACATTATTCAAAACCACGTGCTTCACAATACCGTAATAAACAACATTTACAATCACTCGAAAAAACACCAAGGTGGCTTACACATCCTGAAGAATTTGAGTTGAAAAAAGAAGACGAAGCGCATCTTGAAAAGGAAAAACAAGCCTTTTTAAATAAATTAAAAAACAAAAAACGGGCAGGTGAAAAAGAATGAAATCATTTAGTCACATTATAGGGTCGAATGATGCCTTCGAAAAACGTATTGCTAAAATTAAACGCGATGTTTTACAAGATCCAGATGTCAAGCAGTTTATAGACGCGCACCAACATGAAATCACAAATCACATGATAGATGTAGACTTAAATATACTTCAAGAATATAAAGATCAACAAAAGCAATGTGATGATGATCATTCCTTCGAAAACTGTCCAAACTTTGTGAAAGGGCATATTCCACAATTATATATCGAAAATAATCGCATCAAAATCAAATATACGCCATGCCCATGTAAAATTAAGCATGATGAGGCGAAGTATTATAGTAGCATGATTACTTCATTTCATATGCACCCTGAAACATTAAATGCGAAAATTAAAGATATTTATATGAATCGAAGAAATCGTTTAGAACTGGCGATGCGCTTAGACGATATGATTGATCAAATTATTGCGAAAACACCCACTAAAGGTTTATATCTTTATGGTGAATTTGGGACAGGGAAGTCATTTATATTAGGTGCCATTGCTAATGAATTGAAAAGTAATCGAGTGCCTTCTACAATCATCTATGTGCCTGAATTTATTCGTACACTCAAAAATGGTTTTAAAGATGGCTCGACGGACCGACGTGTTAAAGAAGTGAGAGAAGCCCGTGTTCTGTTTTTAGATGATATTGGCGCAGAAGAAATTTCACCATGGGTTCGAGATGAAGTGTTAGGACCTATTTTACATTACCGTATGATTCAAGAATTACCAACGTTTTTCAGCTCGAATTTAAATTTAGACGAACTCGAACACCATCTATCTGTAACGCGTGGTGGCACTGAAGTAACGAAGGCCGCTCGGATTATGGAACGTGTTAAAACTTTAGCAGAGCCTTATCGATTAGAAGGGGAAAATTATAGAAAACGTTGAAAATTTATAAAAAAGCGCTATAATGGAAATAACTAAATGACGACAAAAAATAGAGGATACGATGTTGTACAGCCTATTATACAGAGAGCTACCGTTTGATGAGAGTGTAGTTAATAGTGTATCGCATTACTCCCTCAGTATGACATTTGTAATGAATGTCCGGCTCAAGACCGTTATCTTAAGTAGAGTTTGCATATTTTTATGCAGTACTAGGGTGGTACCACGATGACCTCGTCCCTATTTAGGGATGGGGTCTTTTTATTTTAGTCGTTAAAATTTAAGGAGGATGCATATGTCACAAATAATGATTCGCTTTCCAGATGGAAATGAAAAAAGTTTTGAAAAAGGGATTACAACAGAAGAAATTGCTCAATCGATCAGTCCTGGGCTACGTAAAAAAGCAGTTGCAGGTAAATTTAATCATCAATTAGTCGATCTTACACGTCCTTTAGAAGAAGATGGTGATATTGAAATTATTACACCGGGAAGTGATGAGGCATTAGAAGTATTACGGCACTCTACTGCTCATCTTATGGCACAAGCATTGAAACGTTTATATGGCGATGTAAAGTTTGGTGTGGGCCCTGTGATTGATGGCGGCTTCTATTATGATTTTGATATGGATGACAAAGTTTCAAGTGATGATTTTGAAAAAATTGAAAAAACAATGAAACAAATCGTTAATGAAAATCATCCGGTGACACATCGTGTAGTTAGTCGAAACGAAGCGAAAGCATTCTTTAATGATGACCCTTACAAATTAGAATTAATCGAGGCGATTCCAGAAGATGAAAATGTAACGCTCTATACTCAAGGTGAGTTTACAGATTTATGTCGCGGTGTACATGTCCCATCTACAGCTAAAATTAAAGAATTTAAATTGTTATCTACTGCTGGCGCATATTGGCGCGGAGATAGTAATAATAAAATGTTGCAACGTATTTATGGAACAGCGTTCTTTGATAAGAAAGATTTAAAAGCACACTTGAAAATGCTTGAAGAACGTAAAGAGCGTGATCACAGACGTATCGGTAAAGATTTAGAGCTCTTCACTAACAATCAATTAGTAGGAGCAGGGTTACCATTATGGTTACCAAATGGTGCAACAATTCGCCGTGAGATTGAACGCTACATCGTAGATAAAGAAGTAAGTTTAGGTTATGACCATGTCTATACACCTGTCATGGCGAATGTAAATTTATACAAAACATCTGGACATTGGGATCATTATCAAGAAGACATGTTTCCAGTGATGCAACTTGATGAGGATGAAGCAATGGTACTTCGTCCGATGAACTGTCCACATCATATGATGATTTATGCAAATAAACCACATTCATACCGCGAATTGCCGATTCGTATTGCTGAATTAGGTACTATGCATCGTTATGAAGCGAGTGGCGCGGTATCAGGACTACAGCGTGTACGCGGCATGACGTTAAATGATGCCCATATCTTTGTGCGACCTGATCAAATTAAAGATGAATTCAAGCGCACAGTGAACATGATTATTGATGTATATAAAGACTTCGGTTTTGAAGATTATCGCTTTAGATTAAGCTATCGCGATCCTGAAGATAAAGAAAAATACTTTGATGATGATGACATGTGGAATAAAGCGGAATCGATGTTAAAAGAAGCGGTGGATGAACTGGGTCTTTCCTATGAAGAAGCTATAGGTGAAGCGGCATTCTATGGTCCTAAATTAGACGTTCAAGTGAAAACGGCAATGGGTAAAGAGGAAACGTTGTCTACAGTACAACTTGATTTCTTATTACCTGAGCGTTTTGATTTAAATTACATCGGTAAAGATGGTGAACAACATCGTCCAGTTGTTATTCACCGCGGAGTCGTTTCTACAATGGAACGTTTTGTTGCATTTTTAACAGAAGAAACAAAAGGGGTTTTCCCAACTTGGTTAGCACCGCAACAAGTTGAAATCATTCCAGTCAATGTTGAGTTGCATTATGATTATGCGAGACAACTTCAAGATGAACTCAAATCACAAGGTGTCCGCGTTCATATTGATGACCGTAATGAAAAGATGGGCTATAAAATCCGTGAAGCACAAATGAAAAAAATTCCTTATCAGCTTGTAGTAGGTGATAAAGAAGTTGAAAATCATGAAGTTAACGTACGTAAATATGGCTCTAAAGATCAAGAAACAGTTGAAAAAGACACGTTTATTTGGAATTTAGTGGACGAAATCCGTTTAAAAAAGAAAAGATAACTTGTCTTTCAGTAAACTTTAAGCTATAGTAGATACAAATCAAAAATTTAATAAAATTTAGTTAGAGGTTGCGTCTTTAATGAGTCGTTTGTCAGAAGTCGAATGGAACATATGTTGCACAAATTAAAGGTAAAGACGCCGAAATAAAAGTTCATCCATCAACAACTTTTATTGGGCTGGTATTCGAATAGGAACCAGACTGTCACAATAGTGGTGTGCTATCTATGTTGAAATATATAACAAAGGTTGCATCCTCGATGTAACCTTTGTTTCTTTTTACACAAATAAACACAATGATCATCATGTAACATTTGCACCTACCTCTAAGTAAAGGGAAAGGATAGGTTTTATGAGTCAAAGTAATTTGGGAAATGAAAACACGGTTCAAAGACACCTTAAAGATCGTCATATTTCGATGATCGCGATCGGTGGTGCGATTGGAACAGGACTATTTATGACATCTGGTGGCGCGATTGCAGATGCGGGTCCATTAGGGGCATTACTAGGATATGCGATTATCGGCGTGATGGTATTTTTCTTGATGACATCTTTAGGAGAGATGGCTACGTACTTGCCTGTATCTGGATCATTTAGTACGTATGCGACACGGTTTGTAGATCCTTCATTAGGATTTGCCCTTGGATGGAACTACTGGTTTAACTGGGTTATTACAGTTGCTGCAGACGTCACAATCGCTGCGCAAGTCATTCAATATTGGCAACCGCTACAGTTTCTACCAGCATGGGCGTGGAGTTGCTTGTTCATGTGTATCATCTTTAGCTTGAATGCTTTATCTGTTAAAGTGTATGGCGAAAGTGAATATTGGTTTGCATTTATTAAAGTGGCAACGGTCATTATTTTCATTATTGTAGGTCTTCTTACGATTGTGGGTATTATGGGTGGCCAAGCTGTTGGATTTGATACATTCACTAAAGGTGATGGTCCAATTTTAGGTGGTAGCTTTGGTGGCAGTCTATTAGCTGTTTTTGGTGTATTCTTAATTGCTGGTTTCTCTTTCCAAGGTACAGAACTTGTAGGGATTACAGCTGGAGAATCTGAAAATCCTCAACGTGCTGTGCCGAAAGCCATTAAACAAGTTTTTTGGCGTATTTTACTTTTCTACATTTTTGCTATTTTTATCATCGGTATGTTGATTCCATACGATAACCCTGCATTAATGGGCGGTGGTAATGATATCGCTACATCACCATTTACATTAGTTTTTAAAAATGCTGGTTTAGCCTTTGCGGCATCGTTTATGAATGCGGTGATTTTAACCTCTGTATTGTCAGCAGGTAACTCAGGTATGTATGCAAGTACGCGTATGTTGTACTCTATGAGTAAAGATGGACTCGCAGCACGCATTTTCGGTCATACAAATAAGAATGGGACACCAATTATCTCAATGCTTGCAACCGCTGCAATCGTTATTTTAATATTTATCGTGCAACAAGTTAGTGGTAACGCGTATGAGTATATTGTTGCGGCAAGTGGTTTAACTGGATTTATCGCATGGGTTGGTATCGCCGTCAGTCATTATCGTTTTAGAAAAGCATTTGATGCACAAAATTATGATAAAGACAAATTGGTTTACAAAGCGAAATTGTTCCCATTCGGTCCAATACTTGCAGGTGTTTTATGTATCGTTGTCATCATTGGTCAAGACGTTGATTTTATTCAAAGTGGTAACTTTGATTTCAATCGTTTCCTTATCACATATATGGGTATTCCGGTATTTTTAGGGTTTTTCTTATATCACAAATTTAGATATAAAACGAAATTAATACCTTTAAATGATGTGAACTTAGATCCTTCTATTTCAACGAAAGAAAAAACTTTCAGAAACATGTTGACTAATTCGTAACAACTTGGTATAGTTAATTCTGTTGATTACGAAACGGACCAAGTAGAAGCACCCGCTTCTCACCTGTAGCGACGCATCAAGCAGTTGGCAGGTAAACGATAAACATGTAGAAAACGTTCATGTTATTGAAGAAGCGGGGACATTTTATGTCCTCGCTTCTTTTTGTACTTGGACCATTCGTAAAACTATTGGAGGTGTCAACCATAGCTAAGGATCAAACGCAAGTTAATGAAAAGATTCGCGCAAAAGAATTACGTGTTATCGGTCAAAATGGTGACCAAATTGGTTTAAAAACCAAACATGAAGCATTAGAAATGGCAGACCGTCTAGGATTAGATGTCGTTGTTGTTGCACCTAATGCGAAACCGCCTGTTGCTCGTATTATGGACTATGGTAAGTACAAATTTGAGCAACAAAAGAAAGAAAAAGAAATGAAAAAGAAACAAAAAATTATCAACGTGAAAGAAATACGTTTAAGTCCAACAATTGAAGAACATGACTTCAATACAAAGCTTAAAAACGGACGTAAATTCTTATCTAAAGGTGATAAAGTTAAAGTTTCGATTCGTTTCAGAGGGCGTGCCATTACACATAAAGAAATTGGTCAACGTGTTTTAGAAAAGTTTGCTGATGAATGTAAAGATATTGCATCTGTAGAGCAAAAGCCTAAAATGGAAGGCCGTCAAATGTTTCTTATGTTAGCGCCAACTAACGAAAAATAAACAACGATTAAATAGGAGGAACTCACTATGCCTAAAATGAAAACTCATCGCGGAGCAGCGAAACGTGTTAAAAGAACTGGATCTGGTCAATTAAAACGTTCTAGAGCGTACACTTCTCACTTATTCGCTAACAAATCTACAAAGCAAAAACGTCAATTACGTAAAGCATCATTAGTATCTAAGAGCGATGCAAAACGTGTAAGACAGTTATTAACATACGTTAAATAATTTTAGTTTTCGATATGGTATGTAAGGCATACCGCAAGAGATAAAAGGAGGAATTTATTATGCCACGTGTTAAAGGTGGAACAGTAACAAGAGCGCGTCGTAAAAAGACGATTAAATTAGCAAAAGGTTACTTTGGTTCAAAAAGTACATTATATAAAGTAGCAAAACAACAAGTAATGAAATCAGGTCAATATTCATTCCGTGACCGCCGTCAAAGAAAACGTGACTTCCGTAAATTATGGATTACACGTATCAATGCAGCTGCACGTCAACACGACATCAGCTACTCACGTTTAATGAACGGTTTAAAAACTGCTGGTATCGATATTAACCGTAAAATGCTTTCTGAAATCGCGATTTCAGACGATAAAGCTTTCGGTGAATTAGTAAGTAAAGCGAAAGAAGCTTTAAAATAAACCTAATTAAAAATGCTTTTCACGTCTAAAGATTTAATCTTTTGAGTGAAAAGCATTTTTATCTTTGTGTGCATGTAGCTTCTTCAATTTAATTTAGACGAAAAATAATGGAGTAAGACGAGAAAACACCATGTGTAAGTTGTCATTGATACGGTATATCACTTTTCGTTATACCCATTCTCTGATACGATTAAGAAAATGAATATAAAGGAGAACATTATGTCGAAATTTGATGAACAAATCGCTGTCGTACAACGTCATTCGTTGTTCAACCAAGAAAAGAATGCTTTTAATGGTTTTATTTCTAAAAGCGATGCGAAGAGTATTGAAATTTTTAACACATTAGACCAGTATGAAGTAAAAAGACGTGGGGATATGGAAGAGGATCCTTCTTACAAACAACTTATATCCTACTGCATACTTGAAAATGAAAATGGCGACCTTTTAGTCTATGAACGTTTATCAGGTGGTGGTGAAGCACGTCTACACGGACAAGGCTCTATTGGTGTAGGTGGGCATATGAATGATGTTCCAGATGCACAAACCATCAATGACTTAATTATTGTCAATGCAAGTCGTGAGCTTGAAGAAGAGGTGGGGCTTCATGTTACAAGTGCATCACAACTTGAACATGTTGGATTCATCAATGACGACTCTAACGAAGTGGGTAAAGTTCATATTGGTATTGTTTTTAAAGTTAAAGTCAAAGCCAATAACATTGAAGTTAAAGAAACAGATACATTGAAAATAGAATGGAAGTCTCTTGAAGACATCAATGATTTAAATCAATTCGAATCATGGAGTGCGCTTATTTTACAAGATTTGAAATAGGTGATAAAGATGAGTGAAATAATTCCATTTCCAAAGCGTAAAGATAAAATTGAAAAAGATATGATCACATTTTTTAATCAAGGCGACTATGAACGTGTGTATGATTTATTCATTACGTACGAAGCATCGTTTGAGTTAACGTCACAATTAGCGCTAATGAAATGCGAAACATTATGGGAGTTAAAGTCATATCTTGAATTAAAAGAAGAAGCAAATATTTTAATGTCACAAGGGTTCCAACCATACGATACTTTGATGATTTATTATGTGAAAAGTTTGTTTGAATTAAAACAATATCATGCTGTGATTGATGTCATTGATCAAGTGATTGATGAAGTTAACGAACATCAAACACGCTTAGTATTTTTACCTATTAAAGATCAAGCGACGGCAGAACTTAATAAGCGTAAAGATTATTTTCATTACCAATTACAATCTTTCTTTAGTCTTTCTAATGGTGAACAGACGAAATTGTTATTAGATTTAATTGATGACCATGCTTATCAATATGCAGACACATTTGCATTTTATATCAAACATGAATCCCTTAATCATCGGTTAATGACGCTTATTCTTGAATATTTAAAATTTGCACACTATGAACAACCGATTCACATTGAAAAATTCGGCTTACACACAGAGGTTAAACCTCATCGTTTAAAAGGCGTTTCACACACAAGCTTCAACAATAAACTGATGCCTAGAATCATCGAATGGTTAGAGAAAGCAATGCCATCATTAGTAAGTGAGGCGTATGTGCATCTCAATACACACAATATCGCGTTGTATCCTTTTGAAATTACTTCAATTGATACTATTGACCATTGGTTGAAAGCGTATCAAATGTACTTTAAATCCTTAACAGGCGAGGAAAACAAAAAGGATGACGACTTACATGCATTGGTTGAACTTATAAATTTATTAAATACATAGGCGCTTGGG
Source organism: Staphylococcus sp. 11007852 (assembly GCF_011394325.1). Lineage (NCBI taxonomy): Bacteria > Bacillati > Bacillota > Bacilli > Caryophanales > Staphylococcaceae > Staphylococcus > Staphylococcus sp. 11007852. Next base: position 18,396 of record NZ_JAANBJ010000042.1, read on the forward strand.
TTTATCACCACGCCAACCTATGCTATAATGAAGAAGTTGAAAAATTTTAATAGTATATCATGGAGGTTTATACACATGACAGCAACTTGGGAAAAGAAAGAAGGCAACGAAGGGTTATTACAAGTAACTGTTCCTGCTGAAGAAGTAGATAAAGCATTAGATCAAGCTTTTAAAAAAGTAGTTAAACAAATTAACGTACCTGGCTTCCGTAAAGGTAAAGTGCCACGTCCAATTTTCGAACAACGTTTTGGTGTTGAAGCGTTATATCAAGACGCTGTAGACATTTTATTACCAAAAGCATACAGCAATGCAGTTGAAGAAGCTGGTATTAATCCAGTAGATCAACCTGAAATTGAAGTAACTCAAATTGAAAAAGGTAAAGAATTCAAATTTGATGCGACAGTTACTGTAGAACCTGAAGTTGAATTAGGTGACTACAAAGGGTTAGAAATTGAAAAACAAAATACTGAATTAGCAGATGAAGAAGTGGAAGAAACTATTCAACAACGTTTAGAAGCAATGGCTGATATGGTGGTTAAAGAAGACGGTAAAGTTGAAGAAGGCGATACTGTAAATCTTGACTTCGATGGTTATGTTGATGGTGAACAATTTGAAGGTGGACAAGCTGACGGTTATGACTTAGAAATCGGATCTGGTATGTTTATCCCAGGTTTCGAAGAACAACTTGTTGGTTTAGCTGTTGGTGAAGAAAAGGATGTTGAAGTAACATTCCCTGAAGAATACCACGCTGAAGAATTAGCAGGTAAACCAGCAACTTTCAAAACAAAAATCAATGAAATTAAATCAAAAGAAGTGCCAGAATTAGACGACGAGCTTGCGAATGAACTTGATTCTGAAGCAAATACTGTAGATGAATATAAAGAAAACTTACGTAAGCAATTAGCAGAAAATAAAGCGACTGAAGCTGAAAATACACAAAAAGAAGAAGCAATTACAAAAGCTACAGATAATGCTAAAGTTGATATTCCAAATGCGATGATTAAAACAGAAGAAGATCGCATGGTACAAGAATTCGCACAACGTTTACAACAACAAGGATTAAACCTTGAAACGTATTTCCAAATTTCAGGTCAACCTGAAGAGGATTTACGTGGTCAAATGAAAGAAGATGCTGAACAACGCGTGAAAACAAACTTAACATTAGCTGCGATTGCAGATGCTGAAAATATCGAAGCAACAGACGAAGATGTTGAAAAAGAACTTGAAACAATGAGTGCTCAATTCGGTATTTCTGTAGACGATATTAAATCAACTTTAGGTAACACAGACATCGTTAAAAATGACGTACGTGTGAAAAAAGTTATTGATTTATTAGTTAAAGAAGCTAAGCTTGTTGAAGCGACTAAAGAAGAAGAAAGCGACAAATAAGCTTTGAGATAACGAAACATGCTAATATGGTTTCATTTCTCAATTTAAATAGTAAATGAATAGTTGCGGGGGTGAGTGTTTGAAGCCAAGTGATGCATATCGGTTTCACATTCACTCCCATCTTATTTTATGCAAATAACTTGATAGGCTATCCATTTGCGTAATAGAATGCTTTTTAGTATAGTCATAGAAGAACAGGGGTGTAATCAATTATGTTTAAATTCAATGAAGATGAAGAAAACTTAAAATGTTCTTTCTGTGGTAAAGATCAAGACCAAGTCAAGAAGCTTGTAGCAGGAAGTGGTGTATACATTTGTAATGAATGTATCGAACTTTGCTCTGAGATTGTTGAAGAAGAATTGAATCAAAACGAAACAGAAGAACTCACAGAATTACCCACACCAAAAGAAATTATGGAACAATTAGACAGCTACGTTATCGGTCAAGATAGAGCTAAAAAATCGTTAGCAGTAGCTGTATATAACCATTATAAACGTGTTAAACAATTAGGACCTAAAGATGACGATGTAGAATTGCAAAAAAGTAATGTTGCACTTATAGGGCCGACTGGTAGTGGTAAAACATTATTAGCGCAAACATTAGCTCGAACATTAAATGTGCCGTTTGCTATTGCGGATGCAACGAGTTTAACGGAAGCGGGTTATGTGGGTGAAGATGTTGAAAATATCCTTTTACGTTTAATCCAAGCAGCTGATTTTGATATCGATAAAGCTGAAAAAGGGATTATTTATGTTGATGAGATAGATAAAATTGCACGTAAATCTGAAAATACATCGATTACACGCGATGTATCAGGTGAAGGTGTGCAACAAGCATTATTAAAAATATTAGAGGGTACGACTGCGAGTGTACCGCCACAAGGTGGACGTAAGCATCCAAATCAAGAATTTATTCAAATCGATACTACGAATATTTTATTTATTCTTGGTGGTGCGTTTGATGGCATTGAAGACGTGATTAAACGCCGTTTAGGAGAAAAAGTCATTGGTTTTGCGAGTAGCGAAGCATCAAATTATGATGACGCATCATTATTAGAACATATTCGTCCTGAAGATTTACAAACGTATGGCTTAATCCCTGAATTTATCGGTCGTGTACCGATCGTTGCTAATCTTGAAACATTAGATGTTGAAGCATTAAAAAACATTTTAACACAACCTAAAAATGCACTCGTTAAACAATATACGAAAATGTTAGAGTTGGATAATGTTGCATTAGAATTTACAGAAGAAGCACTTAATGCGATTAGTGAAAAAGCCATTGAACGTAAAACTGGCGCGCGTGGTTTACGCTCGATTATCGAAGAAGCGCTCATCGATATTATGTTTGATGTCCCTTCAACTGAAAATGTTGCAAAAGTAGTCATTACGAAAGAAACGATTATTAACGAAACTGAGCCTGATTTATATGATTCAGAAGGAAATCTTTTAAACGATAAGAAAACTTCTGCATAACAATAGGCATCATTATTGGCCTAAGCTGAATGTAACGATTCAACTTAGGCTTTTTTATGAGGTGAATACATGAATATTAATCCAAATAATGTAGATATTTTAATAAGTGCGGTCAAACCTGAACAGTATCCTGAAATTGGATTGCCTGAGGTGGCGCTGAGTGGGCGTTCTAATGTTGGAAAATCATCGTTTATAAACAGTATGATTGGTCGGAAAAACATGGCAAGAACGTCCCAACAACCCGGTAAAACACAAACATTAAACTTTTTTGATATTGATCATCAGTTAATCTTTGTCGATGTTCCAGGATATGGGTACGCAAAGGTAAGTAAAAAACAAAGAGAAGCGTTTGGAAAAATGATTGAAACATATATTACACAACGAGAGGCTTTAAAACTTGTTATTCAATTAGTAGATCTTAGGCACCCTCCTACAGAAGATGATGTCCTCATGTATGACTTCTTAAAATATCATGAGATTCCAACATTAATTATCGCGACTAAAGAGGATAAAATTCCTAAAGGTAAGGTTCAAAAACATATCAAAGTGATAAAAGAAGCATTAGAACTCGAAAAAGGTGATCACATCATCAGTTATTCTTCTGTTGATAAAAAAAATCAACAAATGATTTGGGATGCGATTACGACGCACTTTTAAATGTGAGTTTGACAAATTCATGACAACATCATTTAGCAACTTATAAATACGGGCAATAATAATTAGAATGACTTTAATGTATGTTATAATTTGGGTATTGTAGATATAACGGGGGCGTTATAATGTATATGATTTCTGTAAGTGTGAATCATCACACTGCGAATGTATCATTGAGAGAAAAATTAAATTTTAATAACGTGGATATGTATCGTGTACATGAAACGTTGTATGAAACGAAATCAATATTAGAAAATGTTATCGTATCCACATGTAATCGAACTGAAGTCTATGCTATTGTAGACCAAATTCATACTGGGCGATATTATATTCAACGCTTTTTAGCGCGTGAGTTTAATTTTGAAGTTGATGAAATCAAGCAATTTACAGATGTGAAAGTGGAAGATGATGCTGTGACACATTTGTTTAGAGTTACATCTGGATTAGATTCTATTGTATTAGGTGAAACGCAAATTTTGGGTCAAATCCGAGATGCATTTTTAATTGCGCAAAAAGCAGGAACTACGGGTATTATTTTTAATGAATTATTCAAGCAAGCGATTACATTTAGTAAAAAAGCGCATCATGAAACGGATATAGCCGATCATGCTACAAGCGTTTCTTATGCAGCGGTGGAGCTAGCGAAGAAAATTTACGGTAAATTAACGCGTCGTAATGCTTTAGTGATTGGTGCAGGTGAAATGGCAGAACTTGCCATTATGAATTTAAAAGGTGCAGGCGTGACAGATATAACAGTTATCAACAGAACGCTTGAACGTGCTGAAGATTTAGCACTAAAACATCATATTTCTGTCGGTGCGTTTTCTGAAATAACGCATTATTTGGCTACTGCTGACATTGTAATTAGTTCAACGAGTGCAGAAGGGTTTGTCATTACAAAAGACATGATTGCACTGAGTCACGATTTAAATAAAAATCGTCAACAGGTTTTAATCGATATCGCGGTACCGCGAGATATTGAACCACTAGACACCGTTGATTCTAATATTTTTATATACGATGTCGATGATTTAAAAGGGCTTGTTGATGCGAATATGAGAGAGCGTCAAAAAGCTGCAGCACTTATCGCTGAACGCATTCCAAATGAAATTGATAAGCATAATGAGTGGGTCAAAATGTTAGGCGTCGTCCCTGTCATTCGAGCGTTGCGCGAAAAAGCAATGACCATTCAGGAAGAAACAATGATTAGTATCGATCGTAAGTTGCCACATTTATCTGATAGAGAACGTAAAGTGATATCTAAGCATACTAAAAGTATTATTAACCAAATGTTAAAAGATCCTATTAAGCAAGCTAAAGAAATTAGCGATGATAAATATTCAGAAGAAAAGTTAGCACTCTTTAAAGAGATTTTTGATTTAGAGGTGACGTCTGACTATAAGACAGAAGCCACTGAAAAAAAGAGACACTTACTTAAGCAGAGGTTTTTCTTACTAGATAATTAAAGAATGGTGATGCTATGGAAGAAGCATTTTTTATAAGATTTCATGAATGTATCTTTATCATTTATTTAATCAGTGTGCTCACTTTAACGATCGATGTATTGCATAAAAATAGTCGATTTCAAAATATTGGATTTTATACATTAGGCATCGCATGGGTACTTCAGACCAGTTCATTGGTTTTGTATATTTTTTGGATGGGGCAATTACCTTTAACCTCAATTATTGAAAGTTTTTATATACTAACATGGCTGATATTAACGATTACTTTTATCTTTGCGGTCTTTAGAAGTTCCGCATATTTAATTGCATTGCTGAATCTGATAGGTTTAATGTTTATGGCAATTCATACGTTTCATCCGAATCAATTTCAGTTAAATGGTTCACGTTTAAATGTGATTAATGAGTTATTAATCTTCCATATCTCATTCGCACTTGTCAGTTATCTTTTTTTCGCAATTGCGTGTGTGAATGCGATACTGTATTTAATACAATATCGTAATTTAAAAGAAAAGCGTTTTAATCAAGATTACTTTCGTATTGGTAGTGTGGCGACTTTAGAAAAAGGCGTTTTTTATAGTTCGTTTTTAGGAGTAATGTTACTGTTTATCAGTATTCTCTTAGGTATTCAATGGGGGATATTGACGGTAGGGCATCATATATTTTTAGATTTAAAAGTCATATCATCAATCTTTATCTTAATATGTTACGGGTTTTACATTACATTAAGGTTGTTGCGCAAGTTCTCATCACTTGCGTTAATTTATGTCAATATCGGACTGTTCATATGTTGTATGATTAATCTTATATTTATTACGCAACTGTCAGAATTCCATCAATGGACAGGTGTATAAAATCGTTTGGAGGACATATTATGCGTAAATTGGTAGTAGGTTCAAGACGCAGTCAATTAGCTTTGACACAAAGTAAACAATTCATCGAAAAACTGAAAGCGATCGATCCAACTTTAGATATCGAAATCAAAGAAATTGTGACGAAAGGGGATCAGATCGTTGATCGCCAACTGTCTAAAGTGGGCGGTAAGGGATTGTTTGTAAAAGAAATACAGAACGAATTATTTAATAAGAATATTGATTTTGCTATTCATTCTTTGAAAGATGTGCCGAGTGTACTTCCAGAAGGCTTGGTCATAGGATGTATTCCAGATAGGGAAATTCCTTTAGATGCATATATCGCAAAAAATCATACGCCATTAGAAGATTTAGCAAGTGGCAGTATTATAGGTACGAGTTCTTTACGTAGAGGTGCCCAAATTCTTGCGCAATACCCGCATTTAAAAATCAAATGGATACGGGGAAACATCGATACACGATTACGCAAACTTAAAGAAGAAGACTATGATGCCATCATTCTAGCAGCAGCTGGATTAAAAAGAATGGGTTGGTCTGACGATGGCGTTACGGCTTATCTTGATGACCGTCTTGTCTTACCAGCTATAGGTCAAGGTGCGCTCGGTATTGAATGTCGTGCAGATGATGACGCTTTACTTGCATTACTTAAAAAAGTACATAACCCGGATGTTGCGGCATGTGTTACGGCAGAACGTACCTTTTTAAAAGAAATGGACGGTAGTTGTCAAGTACCTATTGCTGGACATGCGCGTATCACATCTAATGATTCCATTCTATTTAAGGGACTCATTATGTCAACAGATGGAAAGCAACGTTTTGAATATGAAGCGGAAGGTAAAGATCCAGTCGCATTAGGATTAAAAGTGAGTGAACAACTCAAGGCACAAGGTGCTGAAACAATTATCCAAGCTTTAAGCGAATCACATTGAGGTGTATAGTATGAAGCCAAACGTATTGATGACACAAACACATACATTTGAAGACGCACGCGTAAATATAAAACATTTACCATTTTTAAAACCTGTTGCGTTAGCATTTGATACCCGTGTGTTAGCGTCTCATTTTGATTGGCTTATTTTTACATCTAAAAATGCAGTAAAATTTTTCCGTCCATATTTACAAGTTGTTTCATATGAAAATGTGGCAGTTATCGGTGAGAAAACAAAGCAGTATTGTGATAGTATTGGACTAGATGTCGCTTTTTATCCAAAAGATTATTCTCAAGAAGGTTTCATAGAAATGCATCCATTTCATCAAAAGGAGCGTGTCCTGATACCTTCAAGTGTCAAGGCACGTCCGAAGTTAATGGAGACACTTAATTCACAAGGCATCATAGCAATTAAAGTCGATTTATATGACGTACATATTGAACAACAGTCTATTCAACAAGCAATGGAAGTCCTTGCAAACAGTGAGGTTGATGCGATAACATTTGCAAGTTCATCGGCAGCGCATGCTTTTTTTAGTATATCTCCGCCACAACGTCCGAATTTATACTATGCAATTGGATTACAAACGGCAAAGACGATTCATCAATATGGCTATACGTGTAAAGTTGCACACAAGCAGACATTGGAAAGTCTCATTAATAAAATTATTGAAGAGGGGTCAAATATATGAAGTTTGATAGACATAGAAGATTACGCGTTTCACCAACAATGAGATCAATTGTGCGAGAGACACATTTACGTAAAGAAGATTTAATTTATCCGATTTTTGTTGTTGAAAAGGATGATGTTAAAAAGGAGATTACATCTCTTCCTAATGTATATCAAATCAGTTTAAATTTATTACATGAAGAAATCAAAGAAGCTTATGATTTAGGCATTCGTTCATTTATCTTTTTTGGTATTCCTAATGAAAAGGATGCATGTGGTACTGGGGCATTTATAGATGATGGTGTGATTCAAAAAGCGACGCGCATTGCAAAAAAACTTTATGACGATATTTTAGTTATAGCAGATACATGTTTATGTGAATATACAGATCATGGACATTGTGGTTTGATTGACGATCATACACACGATGTTGATAACGATAAAACTTTACCTTTACTTGTTAAAACAGCGGTTTCTCAAGTTAAAGCAGGCGCTGACATTATCGCACCAAGTAACATGATGGATGGGTTTGTTGCAGAAATTCGTCAAGGTTTAGATGAAGCAGGTTATCAACATATTCCAATCATGAGTTATGGGATTAAATATGCGTCTAGTTTCTTTGGACCATTCCGAGATGCCGCTGAATCTACGCCATCTTTTGGTGACAGAAAAACATATCAAATGGATCCTGCTAATCGCCTTGAGGCACTTCGTGAATTAGAGAGTGACCTGAAAGAAGGTGCAGATATGATGATTGTTAAACCTGCACTCAGCTATTTAGACATTATTAGAGATGTACGAAATAACACGAACATCCCAGTTGTTGCATACAATGTGAGTGGTGAATATAGTATGACAAAAGCTGCAGCGATAAATGGTTGGATTGATGAAGAAAAAGTGGTCATGGAACAAATGATTTCTATGAAACGTGCAGGGGCAGATTTAATTATTACGTACTTTGCGAAAGACTTATGTCACTATATCGAGAGACAATAGGAGGTTATAAACGATATGCGTTATGAAAAATCAACTCAAGCTTTTGAAATTGCTGAAAAATTAATGCCTGGTGGCGTTAATAGTCCCGTTCGTGCATTTAAAGCGGTAGACACACCTCCTTTATTTATGGAACGTGGTGAAGGAAGTAAAATATATGACATTGATGGCAATGAATATATTGATTACGTATTGAGTTGGGGACCTTTAATTTTAGGTCACCGGGATCCTAAAGTGATAGATGCGATTCATAAGGTTGTGGATCGTGGCACAAGTTTTGGTGCATCTACCCTTGAAGAAAATAAATTAGCGCAACTTGTTATCGATCGTGTCCCTTCAATCGAGAAAGTAAGAATGGTTTCTTCTGGTACAGAAGCGACGCTTGATACATTAAGACTCGCGCGTGGTTATACTGGGAAAAATAAAATTATTAAATTTGAAGGAAATTATCATGGGCATAGTGACTCTCTATTAATTAAAGCGGGTTCCGGTGTTGCGACACTTGGTTTACCGGATTCACCAGGTGTACCAGAGGGCACGGCTAAGAATACAATTACGGTCCCTTATAATGATATAGAAGCGGTAAAATATGCATTCGAGCAATTTGCCGATGATATCGCGGCAGTGATTGTCGAACCAGTTGCAGGTAATATGGGTGTAGTTCCCCCAGTAGAAGGGTTTTTACAAGGTTTAAGAACCATTACACATGAACATGATGCATTGTTGATTTTTGATGAAGTTATGACTGGATTTAGAGTAGGTTACCATTGTGCACAAGGTTACTTTAATGTCACACCAGATTTAACTTGTCTAGGAAAAGTAATTGGTGGTGGCCTTCCAGTGGGGGCGTTTGGTGGTAAAAAAGAAATTATGGATCATATCGCACCGAGTGGTGATATCTACCAAGCGGGAACGCTATCAGGAAATCCGCTTGCCATGACAAGTGGCTATATGACGTTAAGTCAATTGACTCCTGAAAGTTACGTATATTTCAATGAATTAGGGGACGCATTAGAAGAAGGACTTAAAACAACCTTTGCTAAATATAACGTACCGATTGTGATTAATCGTGCCGGTTCGATGATAGGTTTCTTTTTAAACGAAGGACCTGTGACGAATTTTAAACAAGCGAATCAAAGTGATTTAAAATTATTCAGCATGATGTATCGTGAGTTAGCGCAAGAGGGTGTCTTTTTACCTCCGTCACAATTTGAAGGTATGTTTCTTTCTACATCACACACACATGAAGATGTTCAAAAAACAATAGCAGCTTTTGATACAGCTTTAAGTAGAATTATTAAGTAATGTTAAAAATATTAAAATTGTCATAAGTTTGTTTTATGAGTAGGTTGCCGTGGCAATAATAGGATTGGTTTTCCATTGAAAAGATGTGAGGTATACAAGTAAATGATGCAAGAATGAATTGATGTACATATGTGACAATTGCTACAATCAACATCGTTTTATTTTATATCACTTGAAAATGGAAAACCTATAATTTTTTATTGGCGGTGTTTGAGATGAAAAGCACGTATCTAAAGCATAATTTAATATTATTTGCACTTGCATTAGCGTGTAGCTTTATTTTGTACTTTCTCAATATTATGCTGCCATGGATGTTTGGACCTATCATAGCCAGTGTGATTGCTGTGCGTGTTTTAAAACTAAATGTAAAATGGCCATGGCTTTTAAGTGAGTTAGGTTTAATTATGTTAGGTGTACAAATAGGAAGTGCATTTACGTCTAAAGTGATAAATGATATTAAATACGATTGGTTTTCTATTATTCTAGTTACAATCCTTTTATTGGTATTAGCGCTTATCGTGTCAATAGGGTTTAAGCGTATTGCTAAAGTGAATACTGAAACGGCATTACTCAGTGTGATACCCGGTGCACTCAGTCAAATGCTTGTAATGGCTGATGAAAATAAAAAAGCGGATATTCTTGTCGTGAGTTTAACCCAAACGTCACGGATTATATTTGTCGTCATACTGGTACCACTGATTTCATTCTTTTTTAAACATGATCAATCAACGACAGCTGAACACAATCTCCCACTTACTCAAGTTCTCAACATTCTGGATGTGTTCATTCTCGTTATGAGTATAGCGTTGGTTTATTTTTTAATGAAATGGATCAAGTTCCCAACCAAAATGTTGTTAGCCCCTATAGTGGTTTTAATTGTGTGGAATATTGCTACAGGTCGTGCTTTTACTGTAGATTATCCTATTATTGCGATAGCACAAATGATGTATATGATTCGTATTGGTATTCAAATTTCACATCTTATTGATCGTATGAAAGGTCGCGTTGCTGTTGCGGTAGCGTATCAAAATATTTGTTTGATTTTAGGTGCGTTTATAATGGTTTTTGCAATTAAAACTTTAAATACTGCATCTATCAATGAACTCTTTTTGAGTGCAGCGCCTGGTGGGATGAGTCAAATTGTTTTAATTGCACTTGAAACCGGGGGAGATGTTGCGATGATTTCTAGCTATCATATCTTTAGGATATTTTTTATCCTCTTTATCATCGCTCCAATCATTCATTACTATTTAGGTTATCGTATGAAGCGGAATGCGGATAATTAAATTATAAATGAGCAGTATAATGCATTTGATAAAACGATGCACTATACTGCTTTTTTTAAGGTCTATAAGGACAATCTATAAGATGACTATTATACATACCACACGCTTCCATAAAAGAAAAAATGGTCACTGGTCCGATAAACTTAAATCCATAATGCTTTAAATCTTTAGAAAGTTTTTTGGGTGTATCATTGACTGTTATACGTTCATCAGCTGTTTGATATTTGAAATCAATTGGCGTGTGATTGACATAAGACCATAGGAAGTCACTGAAACTGCCATGTTCTTGTTCAATTTTAATATAACCTTTTGCTTGTGAAACAATAGCTTCAAGTTTTTTTCTATTATGAATGATATTAGGAAATGTCATTAGCATATCGATATCATTTTGTGTCATTTGCGCTACTTTATATGGGTCAAAATCATGAAACGCTTTTCGATAATCGTCTTTTTTCTTTAGAATAGTCAACCAAGATAATCCAGCGTGTTGAGATTCTAATGCTAAAAGTTCAAATAATGCGAGACTATCATACATTGGCTTTCCCCATACATCATTGTGATAAGCGAGATAAATAGGGTCTTTCGTACCAAAAGCACATGCATTCATAAATATCACTCCAATTATTGACTTCATTATGGATTCAGTATACTATAATAATGAATTAAATATTAAATTTGGGAAGAGTAGGTAAGTCACTTTTTTAAGAGAGTGCATGGTGCTGTGAATGCATAAAAGTCTTATTGAAGGTAGCCCACGTGTACTTTAACTGAACCATCGGAGTAAGTTAAAGCGTCTCATGAGCGTTAATCATTAGAGTGCAATAGTGTATACTATTGAAAATAGGTGGTACCACGGAACATCCGTCCTATATCAGGACAGATGTTCTTTTTTATTTTACGGAGGGATTAAAACTATGGAAATGCAACCTAAATATCATCCGCAAGAAGTTGAAGCGGGTCGTTATCAAGAGTGGTTAGACCAATCACTTTTTAAACCTACAGGAGATCAAACGAAACCAACATATACAATTGTCATCCCACCCCCAAATGTTACAGGTAAGTTGCATCTAGGACATGCTTGGGATACAACTTTGCAAGATATTTTAACGCGCATGAAGCGTATGCAAGGTTATGACACATTGTATCTACCAGGTATGGATCATGCAGGTATTGCGACTCAGGCTAAAGTTGAGGCAAAAATGAAAGAAGAAGGTATTTCACGTCATGATATCGGACGCGAAAAATTCCTTGAAAAAGCTTGGGATTGGAAAGAAGAATATGCAGACTTTATCCGTCAACAATGGGCAAAACTTGGTTTGGGTCTTGATTATTCCCGTGAACGTTTTACATTAGATGAAGGTTTGAGTAAAGCGGTACGAAAAGTTTTTGTTGATATGTACAACAAAGGATTAATTTATCGCGGAGAACGCATTATTAACTGGGATCCAGAAGCGCGTACCGCATTATCAGATATCGAAGTGGTACATGAAGATGTCAACGGTAAATTTTATCATTTTAAATATCCTTTTGCTGATGGAGAAGGATATATTGAAATCGCTACAACGCGTCCAGAAACGATGTTAGGTGATACAGCAATTGTTGTAAATCCAGATGATTCACGCTATCAGGATGTGATTGGTAAAAAAGTTATCTTACCACGCGTAGGTCGCGAATTACCTATTATTGCAGATAGCTATGTAGATAAAGATTTCGGTAGTGGTGCGATGAAAGTGACACCTGCACATGACCCAAATGACTTTGAAATCGGAAATCGTCATGAACTTGAACGCATCGTGGTAATGGATGAATCGGGTCATATGAATGATTTAGCAGGTGAATATGCAGGACTAGATCGCTTTGAATGTCGTAAAAAACTCGTTGCGGACTTAGAAGCTGAAGGCCTTGTAATTAAAATTGAAGATCATGTGCATTCTGTCGGTCATTCTGAACGTACAGGTGCAGTGGTGGAACCTTATTTATCTACACAATGGTTTGTTAAAATGGCACCTTTAGCTCAACAAGCATTAGATAATCAAAAAGGTGATGGCCGTATTGAATTTGTGCCAGCTCGTTTTGAGAAAACTTTTAATCGATGGATGGAAGAAATTAGAGATTGGACAATTTCTCGTCAATTATGGTGGGGGCATCAAATTCCGGCTTGGTATCATAATGAAACCGGTGAAATTTATGTTGGTGAACATGCACCTAAAGATGCCCACAATTGGACACAAGATGAAGATGTCCTTGATACGTGGTTCTCAAGCGCATTATGGCCATTTTCAACGCTTGGTTGGCCAGATGAAGAGGCGCAAGATTTTAAACGTTATTATCCAACCAATGTACTTGTAACAGGATATGATATTATTTTCTTCTGGGTCGCACGTATGATATTCCAAGGTTTAGAATTTACAGGTCAAAAACCATTCAATGATGTGTTATTACATGGTTTGGTTCGTGCTGAAGATGGTAGAAAAATGAGTAAATCTTTAGGAAATGGTGTAGATCCTATGGATGTCATTGATCAGTATGGTGCGGATAGTTTAAGATTCTTCTTAGCTACAGGTTCATCACCAGGGCATGATTTACGCTATTCTACAGAAAAAGTTGAATCCGTATGGAATTTCATCAATAAAATTTGGAATGCTGCGCGTTTTAGCTTAATGAATATCGGCGAAACGTTCAAATATGAAGATATTGACTTAACTCAAGATTTATCAGTCGCAGATCAATGGATTTTAACACGCTTGAATGAAACTATTGAAACAGTGACGCACTTAAGTGATAAATATGAATTCGGTGAAGTAGGTAGAGTACTTTATAACTTTATTTGGGATGAATTCTGTGATTGGTATATTGAAATGAGTAAAATACCAATGAATGGTGATGATGAGAATCAAAAAAATGTAACGCGATCCGTTTTAAGTTATACACTTGACCGTATGATGCGCTTACTTCATCCTTTTATGCCATTTGTAACAGAGCATATTTGGCAAAACTTACCACATGAAGGCGAATCTATTGTCACAAGCGAATGGCCAACTGTAAATAATGCATTGATGTTCTCAGAAAGTAAACAAATCATGCAACAGCTTGTTGAAATTATTAAGTCCGTTCGTCAATCACGACTAGAGGTGAATACACCTTTATCTAAAGCAATTCCTATTAAAATTCAGGCTAAAAATGACGCAACAAAAGCATTGTTAATTGCAAATCAACATTACTTAGAGCGTTTCTGTAATCCGAGTGAATTAGAAATAAGTACTGAAGTGTCTATTCCTGAAAAAGCAATGACTTCTGTAGTGAGTGCAGGTGAAGTTATTCTTCCATTAGAAGGTTTAATTGATATGGATAAAGAAATCGCGAGACTTGAAAAAGAGCTTGATAAATGGCAAAAAGAGTTAGACCGTGTGAATAAAAAATTATCAAATGAGAATTTTGTTAATAAAGCACCTGAAAAAGTCATTAATGAAGAACGTGCAAAAAAAGCGCAATATCAAGAAAAATTTGACGGTGTTCAATCAAGAATCGAACAACTAAAAGCTTAGGAGTATAGGGTATGAATTATCTAGATAGTTTATATTGGATACACGAACGTACAAAATTCGGCATAAAACCTGGTGTGAAACGCATGGAATGGATGTTAAGTCGCTTAAATCACCCTGAACGTAATATTAAAGCAATTCATGTTGGGGGTACAAACGGCAAAGGTTCAACTGTTGCGTATTTACGTACAGCGCTTGTTAATAATGGTTATGAAGTCGGCACATTCACATCTCCTTATATTGAAACATTCAATGAGCGTATCAGTTTGAATGGTGAACCAATATCAAATGATGCAATTGTAGCGCTAGTAGCACGCGTAAAACCTGTAAGTGAAGCAATGGAACAAGAGACGGATTTAGGTGTTGCAACGGAATTTGAAATCATAACAACCATGATGTATCTCTACTTTGGTGAGATACATCCCGTTGATTTCGTCATCGTTGAAGCAGGGTTAGGTGTTAAAAATGACTCGACGAATGTTATTCAACCTATCTTAAGCGTCTTAACAAGCATAGGACTAGATCATACGGATATTCTGGGCCATTCTTATTTAGATATAGCAAAAGACAAAGGTGCTATTATTAAGCCACATACACCGGTTATATACGCAGTTAAAAATGAAGAAGCTTTAAAATATTTGAGACAACTCGCGATCGATTTAAATGCCCCAGCAATGGAGTATGACCGAGATATTTTAGTAGTGTCAGAAGCAGATGAATTTACGTATAGATATAAAGACTATGAAATGGAAAATATTGCCTTAAAAATGCTAGGAGAACATCAAAAAGAAAACGCTGCTTTAGCTATTACAGCATTGATTGATCTATTTGAACGACAAATCATTGATATTGATTTTAATAAGATGATTCAAGGTATAGAAAGTGTACAGTGGAAAGGGCGAATCGAAAAAGTAAATGACAGCCCTTTAATTATTATTGATGGTGCGCATAACAAAGAAAGTGTAGATGCGCTTGTCGATACGATTGGTCGTTATTATGGTCTTGATAAAGTCGATATTTTGTTTTCTGCTATTAAAGGTAAACCTATTTCTTCGATGTTAACTGCTTTTAATACGATTGCAAACCATTTTTATGTTACTGGCTTTGAATTTCCTAAAGCTTTACCGAAACAAACACTTTATGATGAAGTAGAGTTTAAAGACAAAACTTTAATCGATGACTATGTCGACTTCATTAAAAATTATCAAGGTGAAGCGTTATTAATAACTGGAAGTTTGTACTTCATAAGTGAAGTCAAAGCTAAGATGGGATACTAATTAATACAGTTTATTAAAAACGTGCTTAAACTTTGAAAGATTATTACAATTTTTCAAGTACTTTAGGCGCGTTTTTAATTATATAGTCAATTAAACGTGGGAAAATAAGAGTGATCGAAATTTATATTTATTGCCTGCCGTCATGTATACTTTATGTGAGGGAGGTCATCATGATTTTACAATGCTATTTTGGAAGTTGTTTAATGAGTTTTCTATTATGTGTTTCGCGATATCGTTTACATCATTGGAAACAATTATTTTCACGGTCAAAATGTAACCATTGTTTTAAAACTTTAAGGTGGTGGATGCTCATTCCAATAATGAGTTTCATTTTACTCAAAGGGAGATGTTTTTACTGTCATTACCAAATACCACGTTTTTTATGGGTCGGTGAATGCTTAGGCGCGTTCACAAGTTTTTTAATTTTTACACATGCATTTCAAATCGAAACAATGTATTTTTATCTTTTGAGCTTCATTTTACTGACGATGAGTTTCATTGATGTTCAGTCTTATATTGTCCCACATCGTCTTTTGCTATTATTACTAGTGATGGTAGCAATCATGAGACCAGGCCAGTTTCATTTTTCTCTTCTTACATGTTTATGTATAAGCATACTTCTAGTCATAGGAATTGTATTTCACCACTTCATAGGATTTGGTGACATTAAACTTTTGATGATTCTATTTACGATCTTACCTGTCCCATTCGTCCTTTACACAATATGGTTTACTTTTCCTTTAGCATATTTATGTTATCCATTTTACGCTCCATTTTTATCTGATAAGCATTATATCCCCCTTGTTCCTTTTATCACACTATCATTTTTTATTGTTGCTTATTGTTATCCACTGTTGAATGTATGGTTAGGAGGTGTCATATGACCCGCATCAAAGATTTATCTCCTGAAGAAATGCCCAAAGAGCGTTTAATTCATTCAGGTGCTCAAGCGCTATCTAATACAGAATTGTTAGCCATATTAATTAACACTGGTAGCAAAGGGCGATCGAGTTTAGATATTGCAACCACTTTATTGTCCCAAAGTAAGACGTTGAGCGCTTTACAAAATATTTCATTGCAAGAATTAGTTACTTTTGAAGGTCTCGGGACAAGTAAAAGCACGACATTGTTGGCAGCTTTTGAATTAGCGCGACGTTTAAATTTTAAAGTTGATAAAAACAACTCACAAATGATTAAACATCCTGATCAAATCGCAGCCATGTTATATCCTCAACTTCAATTTGAAAAGCAAGAACATTTTATCGTGTTCATTTTAAATACTAAACATCAAATCATTCATCAAGAAACATTATTTAAAGGCACTTTGAATAGTGCTATCATTCATCCAAGGGAAGTTTTTAAAATCGCGCTTAAATATTCAGCGCATGCGATCATTGTGGCACATAATCATCCATCTGGTGACCCAACGCCATCTTCTGCAGATATCGAAACGACCATACGTTTAGCAGCATGTGGAGACACGATGGGGATTCAACTACTCGATCATATAGTGATTGGACACCAATGTTATGAATGTGTCATTATTGATGAAAACAAAAAATAAACGCTATACGTAATTTTACGTATAACGTTTTACATTAAAGTTGAAAATTTTCAGCAAGCAACATGAATAATTTATAACACAAGTAAATGATTAAAACAAATATTCCGGCTTTGATTAAAAATCTTATTATCGTAACACTTACTCTAAATAGTAATACGACAAGTAATATAATTAAGAATATTGAAAGTATGCTCAATAATCGTCACTCCTTTACTCTAATATACGCATTTTAAATAAAAATTGCATCCGACTTGCGCTCGTGGTTAAATTAAGTCTATAGAATGAGGTTGGATGTGAGTAAATGATCTATAATTGATTGATAAAGGAGGCATATCAATGAAATTGATTTTAAGTCTAATAAAAATGTTTATCGTTATCATATGTATTGGATTAATTGCATTTTTTGTCATTAAAGACGTGCCTCAAATCAATCAAGCGAAATGGAATCCGTTACAAACGACAGTACAACAAAATGTAGATGAAGACGGTTTTATCATTCCAACTGAAGGGAAAAAATATGTCGTTGAGGATAATGAAATTTTAAGAAATGTTCCTTCAAGTCAGGCGCGTAATTTCTTTAATTGGATTGATAAATATGAATTTATGCAAGTTAATGCATTTTCTAGAATGGGTTATGATGATAAATATTTAATTGCTGAGAGAGACACGCAATATATAATATATCAATTTGGAAGCCGCTATGTACGAGTCTATACGACTGAGCATGATTTATATTCAGACTTAAATCAACTTGGACATCAAATTGAAATGCATCCTATAACAGCATATCAATAATGACGCTGGTATTTGAAAATTTATCTCAAATACGTTAGGCTTGAATAAAATTGTAAAAAGGGTGAGTCATATGTCTACAGAAAATAATGCGCAACAAAGCAATGAACAATTAAAAGCGCAAAAGTTATTTGCTCAATGGCGAAAGGACGAAACTTTATACAAAGAAGATGCGCCACAAAACGATAAGTCTAAAAAAGACAGTCAGTCTCTATAAGTGATATTATTTGTCACCATAATTCATCTTTATATGAACTATGGTGGCTTTTTAATATTAATTGTCGTTTTAAAGTCTTAAGGGTTGGGACAAAACAATTTTGAATATTCCATCTTCTTTCAATTAGTATTCCAGTTATTTTAGAATAATTATCTCTTGTGGCTTTATTTCATTGTCATAGTGATATAAAATAATGAGTGTTATTTACAATTACATATTGAGGTGTTGAGGTTGTCTCATTTTTTTAAAAATAATAAATTAATCGTGTTGTTTTGTGCGCTCATTATTTTTATAGCTTTAATTGGATTGTCAATACGTTCACACTCACAATCCATTCCTGAGCAATATGCAGGTGATTCTATTTCGTTTGGTCAACGCGTCTTTTCATATCCTATGCAAGTCATTTCTGCGACTACAAAAGCCATTTTTCATAACGAAGCACAACCATCGCAATCAGAAAACCAACTTAAATCTGATAACCAACGACTTCAAGCTGAAAACAAGCAGTTACGTGATGATTTAAAAATCAGTGATATTTCTAAATATGATCCTATGGCTGTCAACGTTATCGCACGGCATCCTGATCAATGGATGAATACATTAATCATTGATAAAGGCGCAAAGTCAGGTATTACAGAAAACATGGCAGTATTAACACCCAATGGTTTGATTGGGCGCGTGACAAAAGTTAATCAATTCTCAGCACAAGTCAATTTAATATCTACAAAAGGGCGTACAAATCGACTTTCCGTACATATATTAAATAAAGACAAAGAAGCTTTTGGTTTAATTGATCATTATGATGAAAAATCGGACCGACTCATTATTTCAGATATTGATAACAGTCATAAGTTGTCTAAAGGAGATAAAGTGATTACAAGTGGTTTAGGTGATCAATTACCACGGGGCATTTTTGTAGGAGAAGTTGAAAAAGTTCAAAATGATCAGTATGGATTGTCTAAACAAGTGGTAGTGAAAACAGGTGCAAATATTAATCAAATCGGCACAGTTTATGTTGCAAAACGTGATCCTAAAACAGTAGATCGTTCTGAGGAGGATGCATCATGAAACGTGCATCAGTTTACCTCATAGTTGCGATCATATGTTTTTATTTAGATACGGTTCTTACGATGATGTCGCCGATAAAGATTTTTGGCATCCAGTTTATTATGGTGCCGCGTCTCACTTTAATCTTTCTATTATTAATGACCTTTTACAGAAATGTGTATAGTGCATTGATTTTAGGTATGTTCCTAGGGTTAATGACCGACCTATACTTTGGTGAAATATATGGCGTTTATTTAATAGCGTATTTAATGCTGATTTTGTTTGTTGAAAAGTTTTTTTCACTTTTTTATCGAGACCATGCAGTAGTATTCTTAGTGATTTTAGTCAGTGTTATTGTACTTGATATTTTTGTAGCGTTCTTATATCACTTGGTAGGCTTGATTGACTTTAATATTTTAGATTATTTACTTTTTAGAGCACCTTTAACGTTGCTGCTAAATGCCATTTTACTCATCTTCATTTATACCTTGTTAGATTACCGTCAAAATCGCAAAAGAACTATTGACATCAAAATCAAGTGATGGTATGATGCAGTAGTTGAGTAGTTTTAGCTACATACAACCGCTCAAATATAGGTTTTAAGTACATGATGTCACCTATATATGGCGTGACTTAATTATAGGAGGTGCAAAGTATGTTTGCTATTATTGAAACAGGTGGAAAACAAATCAAAGTAGAAGAAGGTCAAGAAATTTACGTTGAAAAATTAAACGGTAATGAAGGCG
This sequence comes from Staphylococcus sp. 11007852, assembly GCF_011394325.1. Taxonomy (NCBI): domain Bacteria; kingdom Bacillati; phylum Bacillota; class Bacilli; order Caryophanales; family Staphylococcaceae; genus Staphylococcus; species Staphylococcus sp. 11007852. Next base: position 38,616 of record NZ_JAANBJ010000042.1, read on the forward strand.
ATACTTTTACTTTTGATAAAGTCTTATTCGTAGGTGGAGATAGCATCACTGTTGGCGCGCCAACAATCGAAGGTGCAACAGTATCTGCGAAAATTAACAAACACGGTCGTGGTAAAAAAATCACTGTATTTACTTACCGTCGTCGTAAAGACTCTAAACGTAAAAAAGGTCACCGTCAACCATATACGAAGTTAACAATCGACAAAATTAGCCTTTAATTATGATTAACGTTGATATTAAGTTAAATGATGACGGACAGGTCACAGATGTGATAATGGAAGGACATGCAGATTTTGCTGAACATGGACAAGATATTGTGTGTGCAGGCGCATCAGCTGTACTTTTCGGTAGCGTCAATGCTATTATAGGATTAACTTCTGAAAGACCTGATATAGATTATAGTGATGACGGAGGCTATTTTCATTTCCGTAGCGTAGATACATCTAATGAAAAAGCACAGTTAATCTTACAATCTATGTTAATATCTTTACAAACAATCGAAGAAGAATATAAAGACTACATTAAATTAAATTATAAGTGAGGTGTAACTCATGCTTAAATTAAACTTACAATTTTTCGCATCTAAAAAAGGGGTAAGTTCTACAAAAAACGGACGTGACTCTGAATCAAAACGTTTAGGTGCTAAACGTGCAGATGGTCAATTTGTTACTGGTGGATCAATTTTATTCCGTCAACGTGGAACAAAAATTTACCCAGGTGAAAACGTAGGTCGTGGCGGCGATGACACATTATTCGCTAAAATCGACGGCGTTGTAAAATTTGAACGTAAAGGTCGCGACAAAAAACAAGTATCTGTATATGCAGTTGCTGAATAATTTGTCCACATACACACACCAGAAGGTTGCTTCTGGTGTTTCTTTTTTATCTAATGCTATTTATGAAGTGAAATGCTTGATTAAACATACGTTGAATTCTATGCCATTTCTATAGTTTTGACTTCAAAAGCTAGATATTAACATATAAAATGAAAATGAGGTGAAATCATGTTTGTCGATCAAGTTAAAATATTTTTAAAAGCAGGAGACGGAGGTAATGGCATTACAGCTTATCGCCGTGAAAAATATGTTCCTTTTGGTGGTCCAGCTGGCGGCGATGGTGGTCGTGGCGCATCTGTCATTTTTGAAGTGGATGAAGGTTTAAGAACTTTAATGGATTTTCGCTTTCAGCGCCATTTCAAAGCTAAAAAAGGTGAAAACGGACAAAGCAGTAATATGCATGGTAAAAATGCTGAAGATCTTGTATTAAAAGTGCCTCCAGGTACTATTGTAAAAGATGTAGAAACAGAACAGACATTAGCTGACTTAGTAGAGCACGGGCAACGTGCAACGATAGCTAAAGGGGGGCGTGGCGGTAGAGGCAACTCTCGTTTTGCGACGCCTAAAAACCCTGCACCGGATTTTAGTGAAAATGGAGAACCTGGTGAGGAACTAGAAGTAACTTTGGAACTGAAATTGTTAGCCGATGTTGGACTTGTTGGTTTTCCAAGTGTTGGAAAATCTACTTTACTTTCCATTGTGTCTAAAGCTAAACCAAAAATAGGAGCCTATCATTTTACAACAATTCAACCCAATTTAGGTGTAGTAACTACACCAGATCAACGTAGTTTCGTTATGGCTGATTTACCTGGTCTTATTGAAGGTGCATCAGAAGGTGTTGGGCTTGGTCATCAATTTTTACGCCACGTTGAACGCACAAAAGTTATTGTTCATGTTATTGATATGAGCGGCATGGAAGGGCGCGATCCTTACGAGGATTATGTAACTATAAATAGAGAAATGTGCGCTTATGAAGAAAAATTACAGAAACGTCCTCAAATTATCGTTGCAAACAAAATGGATATGCCTGAAGCCGAAGCACAACTTGAATTGTTTAAAGAACAGCTCGAGGAAGATGTTACAATCATACCAATTTCGGCATATACGCGAGAAAATATTGATCAACTGTTATATTCAATTGCCAACACTCTAGAATCTGTTAAAGATATTGATTTCAATGCTGAGGAGGAAACGCCTGGCATTCACCGTGTTGTTTATAAACATACGCCGTCTGTAGATAAGTTTACAATCTCTCGTGATGATGATGGTGCTTATGTTGTCAGCGGTAATGCAATAGAACGACTCTTCAAGATGACGGACTTCAATAGCGATCCAGCTATTCGACGATTCGCTCGACAAATGCGCTCAATGGGTATTGATGATGCGTTACGTGAACGCGGTGCTGAAAATGGTGATATCGTTCGTATTCTAGGTGGAGAATTTGAATTTGTAGAATAATAGGAGCGGGTTAAAATGAAATATCAGTATTTTCTTATACGGGAAGATGTTTTGCCTTACGTGGTTTCAAAAGTACTTCGCGTAAAAGAGAGCTTAAAAGACAATCCATCATTAACCGTGCAAGAGGCAGTAAAACTTCACGACTGTTCAAGAAGTGCTTTTTATAAATATAGAGATACCATTTTTCCTTTAGATGAGGTCAACAATGCTTCTAAAGAATTTACGATTATTTTATTTGTGACAGATAAAGTAGGCACACTTGCGACGATTTTGGATAAAATTTCTCAACTTCATTTATCGGTTTTAACCATTCACCAAAGTGTCCCTATAGATAAAAAAGCGTCAATCACGTTATCTTTAAATGCCAGTAAGACCGATTTAAATGTATACGATATCATTAATACATTGCGTCAATTAGATAATGTACATAACGTAGATATTATCGGAATGAATATGTAAGGAGATATGAATATGTACGCATATATTAAAGGAACACTGAAACATTTATATCCGACACATGTGGTGGTAGAAACGTCTTCTGGTGTCGCATATGAAATTCAAACGCCTAATTCTTATCGTTTCCAAAGTCAACTTAATCACACATGTATCATCTACACAGCTTTAATCGTTCGTGAAGATGCGCAATTGCTTTATGGTTTCATAGATAATGAAGAAAAAGATATGTTTCTAAGTTTAATTAAAGTGACTGGCATTGGACCGAAATCTGCATTAGCCATACTGACAGCAAGTACACCTAACCAAGTGAAATTAGCAATCGAGAGTGAAAATGATGCGTATTTAACACAATTTCCTGGAATCGGTAAAAAGACAGCACGTCAAATTGTTTTAGATTTAAAAGGGAAAGTAGTTGTGACTGAAGAGCAAGATGCTACGCTCATGATACAATCTGATACCAACACATCCGTGTTTAAAGACGAAGCAATTCTTGCATTAGAAGCATTAGGATATTCTAAACGAGAACTCAATAGGATTGAAAAGAAAATGGCTAAAGAGTCATTTGATACTGTAGATGAAGCAGTTAAATTTGGTTTGCAACAACTCATTTCATAACTAAGGAGGAGTTCAATGGATAAAAAACGTATGGTTGATGGTCACGAAACGGTAGAAGATCATGATTTTGAACTATCATTACGTCCTGATCGTTTACGTCAGTATATCGGTCAATCATCTATAAAATCTAATTTGGAAGTTTTTATTAAGGCAGCGCAGCTTAGAAAAGAACCATTAGATCACGTATTGTTATTCGGTCCTCCTGGCCTTGGGAAAACGACATTATCACATATTATAGCAAATGAAATGAATGTGAATTTACGCACAGTTTCAGGCCCATCTATAGAACGTCCTGGTGACTTGGCTGCTATTTTAACTGGTTTACAACCTGGTGACGTATTGTTTATTGATGAAATTCATAGATTAAGTAGTGTAGTGGAAGAGGTCCTTTACCCAGCAATGGAAGATTTTTTTCTAGACATTGTGGTCGGAAAAGGTGAAGAAGCGAGAAGTATACGTATTGATCTGCCTCCATTCACGTTAGTAGGTGCAACTACGAGAGCTGGTAGTTTAACAAGTCCTTTACGCGATCGATTTGGGGTTCATTTAAGGTTAGAATATTATAAAACCGAAGAACTACAACAAATCATTACCCGTACTGCAGAAGTGTTAGGGACAATGATCGATTCTGAAAGCGCCCTTGAAATAGCCAAGCGCAGTCGAGGTACCCCAAGAATTGCCAATCGTTTGTTAAAACGTATTCGAGATTTTCAACAAGTTAATGAAGACGATCAAATTTATATTGAAACTACAAAATATGCATTAGACTTACTTCAAGTTGATGAAGAGGGTCTAGATTATATCGACCATAAGATGATGGCATGTATAATTGAACAATATCGTGGTGGTCCAGTCGGATTAGACACCATCGCCGTATCTATAGGAGAAGAACGTATCACTATAGAGGATGTGTATGAACCTTTCTTAATTCAACAAGGGTTTATTGAACGCACACCAAGAGGTCGAAAAGCAACACCTAAAGCTTACGCACATTTTAATTATTCTGTTTAAATGAGGGACTAATTTGAATATAGAAGATTTTAACTATCACTTACCTGAAAACTTAATTGCTCAAACACCACTTAAAGAGCGCGACACGAGCAAACTTTTATATATGAACCGCGAGACAGGTGATATTCAGGACTTACAGTTTAAAGAGGTTATTCGATTTTTCAAACCTGGAGATACACTCGTATTAAACGATACTAAAGTCATGCCTGCACGGTTGTTTGGGTTAAAGAAAGAAACAAACGCCAAAGTAGAAATGTTAATGCTTACCAATATTGAAGGCGATGATTGGGAAGTGCTTTTAAAACCTGCTAAAAGAATAAAGGTTGGCCAATCTATCTCTTTTGGTGATGGTAAAATTGTAGCGACGTGTATGAAAGAGTTAGATCAAGGTGGCAGGGTAATGCGATTGCATTATGAAGGAATTTTACAAGAGCGTCTTGATGAACTAGGTGAGATGCCACTGCCACCATACATTAAAGAACGGCTTGATGACCGTGACCGTTATCAAACGGTTTATGCAAAAGCAACTGGATCTGCAGCAGCACCTACAGCGGGCTTACACTTTACCGATGATTTGTTGAAAAAAGTACAAGATAAAGGTGTTCAAATTGCATTTGTGACACTTCATGTAGGTTTAGGAACGTTTCGACCTGTTAGTGTTACGGATGTCAATGCACATGAAATGCATAGCGAATATTACACAGTGAGTAAAGAGACAGCTCAATTACTGAATGACACAAAAGCAAAAGGTCACCGCATTATTGCCGTAGGTACAACTTCAACACGAACATTAGAGACGGTAGTAAGAGATCATGGTGAATTTACGCAAGCAAGTGGATGGACAAATATTTTTATCTATCCTGGTTTTGAATTTAAAGCCATTGATGGCTTAATTACAAATTTTCATTTACCAAAATCAACATTAGTGATGCTTGTGTCTGCTTTTAGTTCAACACAGTATGTTTTAAACGCATATACACATGCGGTCAATGCAAAATATCGATTTTTTAGTTTTGGAGATGCAATGATTATTATATAGAGAGGTTTTGACTATGCCAGCAGTTACTTACGAACATATCAAGACGTGTAAACAATCTGGTGCCCGTCTAGGAATTGTTCATACACCACATGGTTCATTTGAAACACCGATGTTTATGCCAGTAGGGACTAAAGCAACGGTAAAAACGATGAGCCCAGAAGATTTAAAAGCGATGGAAGCGAAAATTATCCTTAGTAATACGTATCATCTTTGGTTACAACCTGGAAATGATATTGTAAAAAAAGCTGGGGGGCTTCATAAATTCATGAATTGGGATGGTCCGATTTTAACAGACTCGGGTGGATTCCAAGTATTTAGTTTAAGTGATTTACGTAAAATTAGTGAAGAAGGCGTTGAGTTTAGACACCATGCCAACGGCTCAAAATTATTTTTGTCACCTGAAGATTCTATTAAAATCCAAAATGATTTAGGTTCAGATATTATTATGGCATTTGATGAATGTCCACCTATGCCAGCTGAATATCAGTACGTTAAAGATTCTATAGAACGCACCACGCGTTGGGCGAAACGCTGTAAAGATGCACACCAACGTCCTGAAGATCAAGCATTGTTTGGCATCATTCAAGGCGGAGAATATAAAGATTTACGTCAGCAAAGTGCCGAGGATCTTGTAAAACTAGATTTTCCTGGTTATGCGATTGGTGGTTTATCAGTCGGAGAACCAAAACCAGTGATGTATGATATGGTTGAGCACACAGTACAATTTATGCCTGAAAATAAGCCGAGATATTTAATGGGTGTGGGTTCTCCAGATGCACTTATTGAATGTAGTATACGTGGTATGGACATGTTTGATTGTGTATTGCCCACACGTATTGCTAGAAATGGGACTTGTATGACGTCTCATGGTCGACTAGTTGTTAAAAATGCAAAATTTAAAGATGACTTCAGACCGTTAGATGAAAATTGTGATTGCTATACATGTAAAAACTATACGCGTGCCTATTTAAGACATTTAATTAAAGCAGATGAAACGTTCGGTATACGTTTAACTACTTATCATAACCTTCATTTTCTGCTAAAATTAATGGAGAACATTAGACAAGCCATTCGAGAAGACCGTCTTTTAGATTTTAAAGAAGAATTTTTCGAACAATATGGTCTTAATGTTGAAAATCCGAAAAATTTCTAGATAGGAGTTTATTTTATGTCTTCATTACTTAGTTTATTACCATTAATCCTACTTTTTGTAGTTATGTGGTTCTTTATGATTCGTCCGCAACAAAAGCGTGCGAAAGAACATCGTGAAATGGTTTCCCAATTACAATCAGGTCAACGTGTAACGACAATTGGTGGTATCAAAGGGACAGTGCGTGCTGTAGATGAAACAACTGCTGTTGTTGTTGTTAATGGAAAAGGCACTGAAATGACATTTGAAAAACAAGCAATTAAACAAGTAGATCCTTCATAATTTGAAAATAAGGATTGAATCGGGATGAGAAATCAAAGACGTCATGTATGATTTCAATCCCGTTTTTTTATGATAATTCTGTGTGAATTGTAAATAACTTGAAAAAATGATATTAAAGGCGTACAGTTATAAATTGGTTGAACACGTGAACGTTAAAAAGTAGTGTGGTACTTTACAATAAACGTTTAAAAATTCATAAAATTATTTAATGGAAGCAAGTTTAAGATAACTTTAATATATTAAAATAACTTGCGTGCTAAACTATAACTAAAGTATGCTAGTTTCATAAGCTAAAAAGAGGTGTTTATGTGAAAAAAGTCAGTAAATTGATTACTTTTTTACTGTTAGTCGTATTGCTCTTTGGCGGCATGGCTGCAACGTATAAAAATGTAGTCAAAGATGTTAATTTAGGACTTGATTTACAAGGTGGATTTGAAGTTTTATATCAAGTAAAACCACTCTCTGACGGTGACAAAATCGATAAAACTGCCGTCCAGTCCACTGCTAAAACATTAGAACGTCGTGTCAATGTTTTAGGGGTCTCTGAGCCAAAAATTCAAGTCGAAGATCAAAACCGAATTCGTGTCCAATTAGCGGGCGTGAAAGACCAAGATCAAGCACGAAAAATTTTATCATCACAAGCTAATTTAACGATTAGAGATGCCGATGATAAAATCAAATTGACAGGTAAAGATTTAGTTCAAGGTTCTGCTAAACAGGAATTTAAACAAAACACAAATCAACCTGCCGTCACATTTAAATTAAAAGATAGTGACAAATTTAAAAAAGTTACAGAAGAAATCTCTAAAAAGCAAGAAAATGTAATGGTCGTATGGTTAGATTATCAAAAAGGCGATAGCTATCATAAAGAGAAAACGAAAGAAAAACCAAAATACGTTTCTGCTGCTTCTGTAGACCAACCTATTAATTCACCTAATGTTGAAATTTCAGGTGGTTTTAAAGGTGAAAAAGGTATCACTGAGGCGAAACAAATCGCAGACTTATTAAATTCTGGTTCCTTACCAGTTAAATTAGATGAAATCTACTCAACATCTGTAGGTGCACAATTTGGTCAGGACGCGCTCCAAAAAACAATTTTCGCATCTATTATAGGTATTAGTCTCATCTTTATTTTTATGACATTATTCTACCGCTTGCCTGGTATTATTGCGGTAATTACGTTAACAACATACGTTTACTTGACATTATTGGCATTCAATTTCATTTCAGGTGTACTTACGCTACCTGGTCTTGCTGCATTAGTACTTGGGGTTGGGATGGCAGTTGATGCTAACATTATTATGTATGAACGTATTAAAGATGAGCTCAGAATAGGGCGTAACTTAAAACAAGCCTATAAAAAAGCCAACAAGTCATCATTTATTACAATACTAGATGCCAATTTAACAACGGTATTAGCCGCAACTGTACTCTTTTTCTTTGGTGAAAGTTCAGTAAAAGGTTTTGCTACAATGTTACTCTTGGCCATTCTAATGAGCTTTGTAACAGCTGTATTTTTAACACGATTACTATTATCACTTATCGTTTATTCTAACGTGTTTAAGAAAAAATTATGGTGGTTTGGTGTTAAGAAAAATCAAATTCATGATATTAACGAAGGTAAAGATGTTTCAGAATTAAGTACACCGTACGATCGTATTGATTTTATGAAACTTGCTAAACCTCTTTTTGCTGTTAGTGGTTTAATCATTGCAGCCGGGGTTATCATATTATTTATTTTCAAACTTAACTTAGGTATTGATTTCACGGCGGGTACACGTATTGATGCACAAAGTGACCATGCTTTAAAGCAACACCAAGTTGAAAAGAAAATGGAATCAATTGGCTTGAAACCAGATCAATTGTCTATCGGTGGCACTAATGATACAAAAGCTTCTATGCAATATAAACATGATTTATCTAAAGAAGAAGTTTCTAAAGTAAAATCATTGATTCAAAAAGAATTTGGTCATGATCCAACTGTAAATACTGTATCTCCGGTTATTGGTCAAGAGTTAGCTAAAAATGCAATGTTAGCGGTCTTATTAGCTTCCATTGGCATGATTATTTATATCACGCTGCGTTTTGAATGGCGTATGGGTATATCTTCAATCATTTCACTTTTACATGATGCGTTTATGATTATTGCTGTATTTAGCTTATTCCGATTAGAAGTCGATATAACATTTATCGCTGCCGTATTGACGATTATAGGTTATTCCATTAATGATACGATTGTTACTTTTGACCGAGTACGGGAAATGTTAAGAAAAGTAAAAGTCATCACGAAAGAAGAAGAAATTGATTATATTGTTAATAGTTCTATCAGACAAACGTTAACTCGTTCTGTAAATACTGTATTAACAGTAGTCATCGTAGTAGTCGCGTTATTATTACTTGGTGCATCAAGTATCTTCAATTTCTCACTGGCATTATTGATTGGTTTAGTTTCCGGTGTATTTTCATCTATCTTTATTGCCGTTCCGTTATGGGGCATTTTAAAGAAACGTGAATTACGCAAATCTGAACATCATAAATTAACAGTTTATAAACGCAAACGTAGTAATGATGAAAAAGTATTAGTATAATTTTAAAGGGATGAATCCTCAAATGATTCATCCCTTTAATGTTTCTCATACATATTTTTGATATAATGTTTGAGTGAAATGAGGCGTTAGTAATGATTCAATCTAAATATAAATGGGTTACTAAAAAAACGGATAACGTAATCACTGAAGATACAATTAAAACTTTTAATATTACGCCGTTAATGCAAAGTATTTTAGAAAGTAAAGGAATAACAAGTTACGAAGATATTGACCAAATGTTAAATGCAAAAACGGTTACTCATGATACAGCACGTTTAAGTGATATACAACGTGCGACAAATCGTATCCAACAAGCTATCAATGCAGAGGAACCGATTTTAGTTTATGGTGACTATGATGCTGATGGCGTGACGTCAACAACCATTTTAGTACAAACTTTAAAAAAATTAGGCGCCGTTGTCGGTTGGTATATACCTAATCGTTTTTCTGAAGGTTATGGGCCCAGTGAGGTAGCTTTTAAAAATGCCTATGACGAAGGTGTTAAATTAATCATTACTGTTGATAATGGCATTCAAGGACACCATGAAATCGATATGGTTCAGCAATTAGGTGTAGATGTCATTGTAACCGATCATCATGAAATGGGTGACACTTTGCCAAATGCCTATGCCATCATACACCCGATGCACCCTGATTATGATTATCCGTTTCAATACTTATGTGGTGCTGGTGTAGCACTAAAACTCGCGCAACATTTACTAGATGACATTCCTGACTACTTTTGGGTTTATGCCATGATAGGAACGATTGCAGATTTAGTTCCGATGCGCGATGAAAATAGAAGTATCGTCCGTAAAGGCTTAAAATTGATCAATCATGATATGCCAGTTGCGCTCAAAGCATTATTAAATGAAGCGAATTATGATGATGCAGTTAATGAAGAAACAATTGGGTTTACGATTGGGCCTAGATTGAATGCGGTTGGACGTTTAGACGATGCGAGTTTAGCCGCTGAATTGTTGATGACAAACGATGAAGATGAAGCCCAATTTTTAGCAGAACAAGTAGAACATTTTAATCAAGAACGTAAGACAATTGTGCAAGCTGTAACTGAAGAAGCTATGATTATGGCTCAAGCACAAGTTGCAGAAGGACAACGTTTTTTAGTTTTATATCAAGAGGATTGGCATGAAGGAATTTTAGGAATTGTAGCATCTCGAATCGTCGAATCCTATCAACGACCAACCATGATTTTGAATATTGATCATGAAAAGCAACATGCTAAAGGCTCTGCACGTAGTATCTCACAAATTTCAATGTTCGAATTGTTATCTACTCAAGCCGATTTAATAGATAAATTTGGAGGACATCATGCTGCTGCTGGCTTAACACTGCCTATTGAAAATGTTGAAAGTTTAAAACAGGCGCTTAACGAAGTCATGAAAAATCAATATAAAGAAGATGCACTTCAACCTGAAAAATATATCGATGCGGCAGTTGCGCTTGATACTGTCACTGTAGAAAATATTGCGTCTTTAGAACGTTTGCGTCCATTTGGTATGCAATTCGAACGCCCGTTATTTCAATTAAATCATTTAACAATTCAACAGGCTAGGGCGATTGGTCAACAACAAAATCATTTAAAAATTTCATTTGTAGAACAAAAACTTCAAGGGCTTTTTTGGAATGAAGGTTCTCGTATCCACGAAATAATGCCTAATCAACACATTAATGCGATTGGTGAATTGCAAATAAACGAGTGGAACGGTAACCGAACGCCGCAACTAATTGTTACCGATATCCATAGTAATGAACGCCAAATGTTTGATTATCGTAGTAAAAACAAAAAGTTGCCACAATTTGAGACAACTTCTAATACATGCTATTTGATTCATCCGAGCAGCGACAAACGACATCAACATGAATATTATTATGGAGAACCTATACCTAGTGATTATGAGAAATGTGTTTTCTTAGAGCTACCTCTCACAATAGATGATTTCAAAGAGAGCTTGCAACATATTTCGGCATCACAAGTTTATGTTCAATTTACACACCAAAAATCGATATATTTCGAAGGTATACCGAAAATTGATACCTTTAAAAAATGTTATAAGCTATTATACCAACAAAAAGAGATTGACCTTACAAAAGAGGGCTTAAACATGAGTCGTTTCTTACAAATTGAACCACAATTGTTAAAATTTATATTAAAAGTGTTCCTCGATTTACAATTTATCACACAAAATAATGGTATAATAAAAATCGATACAACTGCTACCAAACAAGACATTACTTCTAGTCGTATTTATCAAGGACGGTTACATCGAATAGAAGTAGAAAAGCAGTTATTATATTCCGATTTTCCAGCTTTACAACAATGGATGGAAAATGCGATGCAAAAGGAAGAATGAGGAGGAAAAGCATGGATTTAAAGCAATATGTCTCAGAGGTGCAAGATTGGCCAAAAAAAGGTGTTAATTTTAAAGACATTACTACAATTATGGATAATGGTGAGGCATATGGGTATGCTACGGATCAAATTGTAAAGTATGCTAAAGAAAAAAATGTTGATATCGTAGTAGGTCCAGAAGCACGTGGCTTTATTATCGGATGTCCTGTCGCGTATGCTATGGGTATTGGGTTTGCGCCTGTTCGTAAAGAAGGCAAATTACCACGAGAAGTGATTCGTTACGAATATGATTTAGAATATGGCAGTAACGTTTTAACGATGCATGCGGATGCGATTAAACCAGGTCAACGTGTGTTGATTACCGATGATCTATTAGCAACAGGTGGTACAATTGAAGCTGCCATTAAATTGGTTGAACAACAAGGCGGTATTGTTGCTGGCATTGCTTTTATTATAGAGTTAGCATATCTAAATGGAATTGAAAAAATAAAAGATTATGATGTGATGCGTTTAATATCTTATGATGAGTAATCCTTGATTTTAAGATATTGAACTATTAAACGCATTTGATTTGTTAAAGTGATGTATCAATTTTAATACAATTGCTAGTTTTAAATATTAAAGATGATGTCTTATTCATATAA
>NZ_JAANBJ010000003.1:0-19909 GCF_011394325.1 Staphylococcus sp. 11007852
AAAAAACACCACAAAATCTTTTGAAGTGATTTTTGTGGTGTTTTTCTTGGAAGCTGAAACCCTATGTCCCAGCCCCTTTTTCTGTTGATGTTAAAGCTTTAGTCAAATTTTGGTATGAGTGTGGTGCTCGTCGACGTTACTTCTTGCTTTTAACATAATTTGATGTCTGTATTTGAAAACATTACGTACGATTGTTTTCAATACGGCATATAACGGTACGGCAACTAAAATTAAACCAAAGCCGCCTAAGCTACCTGAAGCCAAAATTACAATAATGATTGTTAAAGGATGAATGTTAAGTGATTTACCCATGACATTTGGTGTGATGACATTACCTTCAAGCTGTTGCGCAACCAATGTGACAACACATACCCATACAAAAGTTGTTGGACTTTGAATAAGACCTAATATGCCAGCAGGTAAAAATGCCATCCATGGCCCTAAAAATGGAATCATATTTGTAATAATTGCGAACATGACGAGTAAAACCGTATATTCTAGTCCGATGAGACTATAGCCGATAAATAAAATAACACCTAGAATTAAGCTCACCATGACTTGACCTTGAATATATGATTTTAACGTGTGGTTTAAATCTGTTAACAGATTTACTACAAAGATTTTGCGATCACCATTAAAAATACGTGCAATGGCAGGAATAAAACGTTCGTGATCTTTTAACATAAAAATCAAGAAAAATGGAACTAAGATAAGTAAAAATAGTGTCGAGATGATACTGCTAATAATATTGAAAGAATTGGATAAAATATCCGTTGTATATGAACCTACTTGAGAGATCATGCTATTAATCTTATCAGTCACATTTGATGGTAAACGATCGCGTTGATCGAGGACAAAGTTAATTAAGCCTTGAGCTTCACGTTGAATCGTTGGAATGTTTTTAATTAAATTCTGAACCTGACTCGTAATAACCGGACCAACGATTCCGATAATGGCACCAATAATGGCCATTAATCCTAAAAGAATAATCGTAATACTTGCCCATCTTGGAACATGCCTTTTTTCAAGCATTTTTTGAAAAGGTAAACATATGTAAAATAAAAACCCACCCATTAATAAGGGTAATAATACTGACTGCACGATAATAATGAGTGGCATAAAAATGTGATTGATTTCTAAAAAGAGCTTTATTAAAAGGAAAAGTATTAATAAAGCAACACCCGTACGAAACCACACTTTATTTGTCATAAGATGTGCCTCCTTATAAATTTGTTACACTTCAGTATAGCCCAATTTTGGGTGTGATGAAACAAATATTTGTGAATAAAAATACAAATACTAAATTTTGAATTGAGTTGCACGGATTATAATTTACCGTTATAATGAGTGCATATTTATCTGAAAATTTTAATCTTTTCAGAAAACATGGGGGTATGTTTATGGTTGAAGCAATCGTGGGGTGGTTAAATGAAATTGTATGGAGTAAACCACTCGTCTATGGTCTCTTACTCACAGGGATTTTGTTTAGTTTAATGACACGGTTTTTACAAGTAAGGCATTTTAAAGAAATGATTCGACTGATGTTCCAAGGAGAAAAATCTCCAACCGGAATTTCAAGTTTCCAAGCCATTGCATTGTCGCTTGCAGGACGTGTGGGAACAGGTAATATTGTTGGGGTTTCAACGGCGATATTTATTGGTGGTCCAGGTGCTGTTTTTTGGATGTGGGCAACAGCGTTTTTAGGTGCAGGTACAGCATTTATAGAATCCACACTCGGTCAAATTTTTAAAAAAGAAGAAGATGGTGAATATCGCGGTGGTCCAGCCTATTACATAGAACAGGGGATTAAGGGGAAATTTGGTAAAGCATACGGGTTGTTATTTGCGGTAGTTACTATCATTTCTGTAGGCTTATTACTGCCCGGGGTACAGTCTAATGCGATAGCAAGTTCAATGCATAATGCTTTTGGCATTCCAGCATGGGTTATTGCGGTAGCACTCATTATTATTCTGGCATTAATTATTTTTGGTGGTGTCAAATGGATTGCGAAAGTCGCAACAGCGGTCGTACCTTTTATGGCAATCATTTATATTTTAATGGCACTCGTGATTATCGCACTTAATATCACAGAAGTACCTGCATTATTTGCATTAATTTTCAAATCAGCATTTGGTATGGAAGCCGCTTTTGGTGGAATTATTGGTGCGATGATTGAAATCGGTGTTAAACGTGGATTATATTCAAACGAAGCCGGCCAAGGTACAGGACCACATGCCGCTGCTGCAGCTGAAGTATCTCACCCAGCAAAGCAAGGCCTAGTTCAAGCATTTTCAGTATATGTAGATACATTATTTGTATGTACAGCCACAGCTTTAATCATTTTAATATCTGGTACATATAATACGACAGATGGTACGACAGCAGCAGATGGACGTCCAGGATTAATTGAAAATGGAGGTATTTACGTTCAAAATGCTGATGGTACTAAAGATTATTCAGGAACAGCAATGTATGCTCAAGCAGGTATTGATAAAGCTTTCCAAGGATCAAATTATCACTTTGATCCAACGTTCTCTGGTTTAGGGTCTTACTTTATTGCAATCGCACTATTCTTCTTTGCATTCACGACAATTTTAGCGTATTACTATATGGCTGAAACCAATGTCAGCTATATTACCAATAGAATAGCCAAAAAACAGAACAAATTATGGCGTAATGTTATTCGAATTCTACTCATTGCCGCTACTGCATATGGCTCAATTAAAACAGCTGACGTTGCTTGGGCGTTAGGTGATCTAGGTGTCGGTATGATGGCGTGGCTGAATATTATCGCAATATGGATTTTATGTAAGCCTGCCCTAAAAGCATTGAAAGACTTCGAACAGCATAAGAAAAAATATGGCACAGGAAAAACTGCCATTTACCGTCCAGATGCACAAGAATTACCAACAGCTAAATTCTGGTTAGAGGATTATCCACGACGTTTAAAAGAACAAAATTACAATCCGGACGATGAACAATAAATAATTCAACAAATATAACAACGTAATAAATGACAAATAGGGTAAATATTTATGTATAGCACTGTCTAGTTAACAAGTAAAGCGTCTCTTGATACAATAGTTATGAATTCGTATAGGGGGCGCTTTAATGATGTCTGATTTTAAACCTGGCAAAATAACGACATTAGATGTTCAAAGTGACATCTTAGATAGGCAGGTTACATTGTCTGTTTATTTACCAGAGGACTACTCTGATCTTTATAAAAGTAAGGTGATTTTTTGTTTTGATGGACGCGATTTTTTAAGATTTGGTCAAATTCATCGCGTATATGAACGCTTAAGACAAAAACGTGAAATTGAACGTGCGATTATTGTTGGTTTTCATTATGAAAATGTTGAAAAGCGACGGATTGAATTTCATCCACAAGGTAAAAAAGCATCACAAACTGTTCAAGCGGTAGCACGCGAAATTTTACCTTGGATAGATGAGACATTCCCAACATATAGAGTAGGGAATGCACGTCTATTATTAGGTGATAGTTTGGCAGGAAGCATCGCGTTGCTGACGGCCTTGTCATATCCACGTGTGATGAGTCAAGTGGGGGTATTAAGCCCACACTACGATGGGATGGTGGACGCATTAATAAAGCGTTGTCAATTTATGAATGCCTTATCTATTTGGCATGTCATTGGCAAAGAAGAAAAGGATTTTGAACTTCCAACAAATGGTAAACGTGCAGATTTTCTTACACCTAATAGAGAGATGCATACACGTATTTCAGAAACAGAAGCGACCTATTTTTATAAAGAATTAGATGGAGGACACAACTGGAAAACGTGGAAAAAGGAACTACCAGAATTGTTAAAATACTTTTTAAGTAACCAATGATATAAATTTTTGCTATAATAGATTCAAGGACAAACAAAGGAGGAATTTCAATGATTCTAGGGTTAGCGTTAATTCCGTCACAAGCGTTTCAAGATGAGGTCAATGCATATCGTAAACGCTATGATAAACATTACACAAAAATTAAACCACATGTCACTGTTAAAAGTCGATTTGAAGTCGATGATCATGCTTTAGATACGATTAAACAAGAAATTCAAAAACGTATTGAAGGCGTTCAACCTCTTACGGTTCACGCGACGAAAGCATCGAATTTTGCGCCGACGACAAATGTGATTTATTTCAAAGTTGAAAAAACAGATGAATTACAGGATTTATTTGATCGTTTTGATGGTGATGATTTTTACGGTGAAGCTGAGCATCCATTTGTGCCACATTTTACTATTGCTCAAGGTCTTACGAGCCAAGAATTTGAAGATATCTATGGTCAAGTGCGTTTAGCTGGTATTGATCACAAAGAAGTCATTGATAAATTGTCTCTTATGAAATATAACGATGATGCAGAGAAATGGGAAGAAATAGAAACCTATACATTTGCTTAAATTGAGATGCTTCTTTGAATGATAAATTGAAAAATAGGATGGGATACACATTTTAAGCTTTTTAGAGCGAAAAATGTGTATTTTTTTGAAAATGCATATCTCTACCACATGTTTACATGTATAATGAAATTAAATATTGCAATATAGAAATGGAGTGGGGGATATGACACTTATACATTGTCCGAAATGCCAGTCGGAACGAATAGGAGAAACGAAAAGCGGTTGTCTTTTGCTATTAGTCATTTTTACGACAATCTTTTTTGGAATTCAGTGTATTGTATATATCAGTTCGGGTGCGCTTGCTAAAAACCTTTTCGGAAGCTTACTTGTGTTAACTGTATATGCGATCATATTAGGTATCATATGGCTAATTTATAAGAAAAAAGGTCAGCGTTTTTATTGTGTCGATTGTCAAAGTGAATTTAAACCTGAAGCGATCGCACACATCGAAAAAGGACACGAAAAAACATAATGTTTCGTGTCCTTTTTTATATTATGAATGGCGATGCTGCTTTAAAAAATATATGCCATAGAAGAAGGCTAAAAAGTAAATGAGCAACGCTGCAAAGTAAAATGTGTATACAGGGCTACCTGTAAATTGAGAAATTGGTCCCCCTAGTAATGGGCCAATCATTGCCCCAAATCCTTGGATACTATTAATCACACCCCAAGTTTCCTCTTGTTCACTTGGATGGATGAAACTCGCCATAAACGTATTCCAAGCTGGAAGAAGTAATCCGTAGAGCAACCCTATAAAAAAGGCTATTATCCAAACGATCATGATTTGATGAATAAATGCGAATGAAAGAATCGCACTGGCATATATAAAAAAGCCAAAGAAAATGACACCATGCATGAATGATTTTGAATAATGATCGATAATCTTAGATAAGAATAACATTGAAATCGTACAACCAATGCCACCAATAACGATTGCAAGGGTGTATTCTACGGTTGAAACACCAATCATATTAATCGCATAAATAGGAAGTACAAGAATCAAGGCGCTAATTGCGATACCTTGGATTAAAATTCCTGGGAATAAGATTAAATGCCTTTTAGAAACACTAACAATTTGTCTTAACTGCTGTTTAACATTTTTAGGATTATATGCAGTTAATGTCACTTTCACAAACATATATAATAAAAAAGCGATAGCTACACATAACGTCATAATAAAGTTAAAATGCGTTGGATGGGCTTTAAAGATTAAATTCATAGCAATCATACCGGATAATAAACCAGCAAGCCATGCGAAATATACATAGCCCATTTGCTTTCCACGTGTAGTTTCTTGCACGTTGGCAAGCATAATTACCCAAATTGGACACACGGCTATACCTAACATTAACGCACTTAAAATCAGAACGAACGGTGCTGTAGGAAACCATATAATCAGAAATAGACTCATTAATGCAAGAATGAATCCAACTGTTAACACAATTTTTGTGCCTAAACGCTTTAACACAAATCCTACGATAAAGTTAGAAATTGAATCTGCAATAAAATGGATGGAAACTGCGACAGAAGTGATACCGACTGCGATGCTTGTAGCAGTCGGTAACAAAGGTAAATAACTTAATACAAACATACCGCGCGCAAATTCCATCAAAAAGAGGATAACTAGTAGTAAATAAAAATTTTTCATGTAGTTATCGTTATTTGACGAGTAATTTTGCATATAAAGGAACCTTTCCGTAAACTTTTTCGTATTCAGTAGCATCATAAAGTAAATCTAATAAATCCTCGCATAAACGTTGAGTGGCGTACCGTGTTCTTAATGATGACATCGTTTCTACCATTGTTTTAAGTTGTTGCGGTTGATGTGTTAAGCGTGTCACGATATCAATCGCTTCATCAGGTGTATAGGCGATATGACCAAAACCTTTTTCTTCAAAGTAGTAGGCATTCTCTAACTCTTGTCCAGGGGCAGGATTTAAGAAAATCATTGGTACTTGTCTCGTAAGAGCTTCTGAAATCGTAATGCCACCAGGTTTTGTAATCATCATTTGACTACAAGCCATCCACTCGTTCATATGTTTTGTAAAACCTAAAATGCACACTTTAGGGTTATTTTTGAATGTAGATGATAATTGCCGTTTTAATTCTTTACTTTTACCACATACCATCACGACTTGTGCATTCGGGCTCTCATCTAAAATGCGTTGTATCATTTGGTCAAAGCCTTTTGATACGCCAAAAGCGCCTGCTGACATTAAAATTGTTTGCGCATTTGGATCTAAATGATGTTGTGAAAGCCAAGCAGAAGTATCGATTTGTGTTTCGAATTTTTCTGAGATAGGAATGCCAGTTACTTTAATCGTTTCTGAGGGAACACCAATATTTTCAAATTCAGATTTTAAATCATGCGTCGCTAAATAATAGCGCGCAGAATTTGGTGTAATCCAGTTTTTGTGCATGCGATAGTCAGTCATTACTGTTGCAATAGGTATATTCATATTGAATTGTTCTGTAAGCACGGACATTACAGGGGTAGGGAATGTTAATAAAATTAAATCAGGTTTCTCTTTTAAAAGTAGATTCAACAATTTGTTCAAACCATAGTATTTATAAAAACACTTATCTAATTCGTCAGGACGACTATAGTAAAATGCTTTATACATGCGTCGAAAATATTTAAAACTATTGATATACCACTTTTTAGTTAAAGTTGTAAGTATAGGATGCGCCTCTAAGAATAAATCATGTGAAATCACAGATAGGTTATCTAGTTTGAGGTTGTTGAGTTGTTCTACAATGCTGTTAGTGACTTGGATATGTCCGTTACCAAATGACCCAGTAATGATTAATAATTTTTTCTTTTGTGTCACCATGATTGGCCACCCTCCATTAAAAGTTTTCTGTGTCTTACAGAATATTGCAACAGATATGTTGATAAATACCTTTGGATACACATTTAGTGTAACTTATTATTGTTTGTTTGTGAAAAGATTATTTTAATCCTAACAAAATTATTACAATTTTAATCTATAGTAATAGATGTTAAAATTTTTAATACGTTTCATGTTTATATTGGTACATTAAACGTGAAAAATGATATTCAGTTACCTATAAATCACGTATGTGTAACTTTAAATTATTTTTACGTAAACAAATCCATTATTATATTTTAATATATACATAACATAGACACAACAAAAAAGTGAATACGTCTGTAGTAGGTTGATGTATGGAGACATCTCATGATGTTAAGTTGAGAAAATTAAAATAATAAAATATCCGATCTCAAGTGCACGTTTCAATAGTAAAAATGTGCTGGTTCATATATGATTTTAAAGAGAAAAGTGTATAATGAGTGAGTGTAACTAAAAGGAGAGATTTAAGTGAATGCGCAACGATTATTTGAGAAAATTTTAATCAAAAAAGTGATTGGAACGTTAGACCGTGATGTTGTTGATATTACTACGGATTCTAGGACTGCTAAAGTGGGGAGCATTTTTGTGGCTTCAGAAGGCTATACTGTAGACAGTCATCGATTCGCGCAACAAGTTGTAGATGCAGGGTGTCGTTTAATTGTCGTTAACCGCGCGCTTACGTTAGAAGGCGATGTCACTCAAATTATAGTTCCTGATACGTTAAGAGTTGCCAGTCATCTTGCGCATCAACTCTATCATTACCCTAGCCAAAAGTTAACTACTATAGGTGTAACAGGAACTAATGGTAAAACATCTATCGCAACGATGATTCATCACATTTACCGTAAATTAGGTAAAGGAAGTGCCTATTTAGGTACAAATGGGTTTCAAATTAATGAAAAAATAACAAAAGGCGCGAATACGACACCAGAAACCGTTTCATTAACTAAGCGTTTAAATGAAGCTGTAGAAGCTGGCGCAGAGGCTATGACATTGGAAGTGTCTTCACACGGTTTAACGCTAGGACGTTTAAGAGGTGTCACATTTGATGTCGCTATTTTTTCTAATTTAACACAAGATCACCTCGACTTTCACGGTACTATGGAAGCTTATGGTCATGCGAAGTCGTTATTATTTAGTCAATTAGGTCAAGATTTATCCCAAGACAAATATGCAATTGTGAATGCAGATGATTCATTTTCTCAATATTTAATGGAAGTGACACCATATGAGACACTCACATATGGTATAGATAATGAAGCGCAATTTATGGCAACGAATATTCACGAAACACTACAAGGGGTTACATTCGACTTTGTTACGCCATTTGGGACATATTCCGTGAGATCACCATATGTAGGCCGTTTTAATATCGCGAACTTAATGGCAGCAATGTTAGGTGTTTGGGTAAAAGGCACTGATTTAGAAACCATTACGCGCATTGTGGCTGATTTAGAACCTGTAGAAGGACGTCTAGAAGTACTTGACTCTGATTTGCCGATTGATTTAATTATCGATTATGCTCATACGGCAGATGGTATGACAAAGCTTATTGATGCTGTGAAACCGTTTGTTAAACAAAAGCTTATCTTTCTTGTGGGGATGGCAGGTGAACGCGATTTAACGAAAACACCGGAAATGGGGCGTGTTGCCTCACGTGCTGATTATGTGATTTTCACGCCAGATAATCCAGCAAATGACGACCCTAAAATGCTTACTGCAGAGTTAGCAAAAGGTGCCACGCATAATAACTATATTGAATTTACAGACCGTGCTGAAGGAATTAAACACGCGATTGATGTTGCAGAGCCAGGAGATACAGTCGTTTTGGCATCAAAAGGGCGTGAACCGTATCAAATTATGCCAGGACACGTAAAAGTCCCACATCGTGATGACTTAATCGGTCTTGAAGCGGCTTATAAAAAATTTGGAGGTGGTCCTGTTGAAAATTAGAGAATCGCATAGCGACCATTATTCTGCAAAAGTTTTTATTTACCAAAATAAAAAAGAGGATTATTATGTAGTTTCTATTCCAGATTTAAATTGGTCAATTTTAATTGATGAAGCGTTATATGGCGAAAGTTTAACTGAACGTTTGTTTGTCCACTTATTCAATGTCATTGATGAGGATGAAGCGAACACCCTTGCTTTACGTATAACGCATTGGTTACAAGAAGTATAAAGGAGAACAATGATGAGTATTAAAGATGAAATTCAATCCCGCAAAACGTTTGCAATCATTTCGCATCCGGATGCCGGGAAAACAACATTAACAGAAAAACTATTATATTTTAGTGGGGCCATTCGTGAAGCGGGGACAGTTAAAGGTAAAAAGACAGGTAAATTTGCGACAAGTGACTGGATGAAAGTTGAACAAGAACGTGGTATTTCAGTTACAAGTTCTGTAATGCAGTTTGATTATGATCATTATAAAATTAACATCCTTGATACACCAGGTCACGAAGACTTTTCAGAAGACACGTATCGTACACTGATGGCGGTAGACAGTGCGGTCATGGTCATCGACTGTGCAAAGGGGATTGAGCCACAAACACTTAAATTATTCAAAGTATGTAAAATGCGTGGCATTCCTATTTTTACCTTCATTAACAAATTGGACCGTGTAGGTAAAGATCCTTTTGACTTACTTGATGAAATTGAAACGACACTTGGTATTGAAACGTATCCAATGAACTGGCCTATTGGTATGGGACAAAATTTCTTTGGTATTATTGACCGTAAAGAACGTACGATTGAGCCTTTTAGAGATGAAGAGAATATTTTACACATTAATGAAGATTATGAACTTGAAGAAGCTCATGATATTGCGCAAGATAGTGTGTTCCAACAAGCGATTGAAGAATTAATGTTAGTTGATGAAGCTGGAGAAGCGTTTGATACAGAGGCTTTAAAGCAAGGCGATTTAACACCTGTATTCTTTGGCTCAGCACTTGCAAATTTTGGTGTTCAAAATTTCTTAAACGCCTATGTTGATCATGCACCAATGCCACATGCGCGTCAAACTGAAGAAGATATCGATGTCAGCCCTTTTGATGATCAATTTTCTGGGTTTATTTTTAAGATTCAAGCGAACATGGACCCGCGTCACCGTGACCGAATCGCATTTATGCGTGTTGTAAGTGGTGCCTTTGAACGTGGTATGGATGTTAAGTTACAGCGTACAAATAAAAAACAAAAAATTACACGTTCAACGACATTTATGGCAGATGATAAAGAGACTGTAAATCACGCAGTTGCAGGTGATATTATTGGGTTATATGACACTGGGAATTATCAAATTGGTGATACGTTAGTGGGTGGAAATCAAAAATTTAATTTCAAAGCTTTACCACAATTTACACCAGAAATCTTTATGAAAGTGTCGGCTAAGAATGTAATGAAACAAAAACATTTTCACAAAGGTATTGAACAATTAGTTCAAGAAGGTGCGATACAGTATTATAAATCACCACATACAAACCAAGTCATTTTAGGTGCGGTTGGTCAATTACAGTTTGAAGTGTTTGAACATCGCATGAAAAATGAATACAACGTGGATGTGGTCATGGAGCCGGTAGGTAAAAAGATTGCACGTTGGATTCATAATGAAGACGACATTCAAGAAAAAATGAATACAAGTCGTTCAATACTTGTAAATGACCGTTATGATAATAAAGTATTTTTATTTGAAAATGAATTTGCGACACGTTGGTTTGAAGATAAATTCCCTGAAATTGAATTGTATAGTTTATTGTAATAGTATTTCCAAATTTAAATAAATGGTTGTTTTTTTCTCATCGAATTGGGTATAATAATCACATCATAATTAAATACCTATGACAGTTTTGTCAGAGGGG
Organism: Staphylococcus sp. 11007852; assembly: GCF_011394325.1. Lineage (NCBI taxonomy): Bacteria > Bacillati > Bacillota > Bacilli > Caryophanales > Staphylococcaceae > Staphylococcus > Staphylococcus sp. 11007852. The sequence goes on from NZ_JAANBJ010000003.1 coordinate 11,146, forward strand.
AGTAACTTGTTTAACGTTTAACGTTAAAAACGCTTTGTCGTCATTACGAAGAATTTTCTTCCGGTAAAGCGGGCAATATTTTTGCTGAGTGAGACCTTTGCTATGTATTTAGCATGGGTCTCTTTAATTATGCAAAAGTAAATGAGCGTCGACTTGAAATAAAATGATTTCATCGATAAATCTCATATAATAGGAGGAATTAGTTTGGATTTAACGATATTGTTAACCTATGCAGGCGTTGTCTTAGTCCTTGTTTTTTTAGAAGGTTTACTTGCAGCAGATAATGCAGTGGTTATGGCAGTTATGGTTAAACATTTACCGCCAAAACAACGTAAAAAGGCCTTGTTTTATGGTTTGTTAGGAGCATTTGTTTTCCGTTTTATTGCATTATTCTTGATTAGTATTTTAGTGAACTTTTGGTGGATACAAGCAGCAGGTGCTGTTTATTTAATTTACATGTCAATTAAAAATCTGTACCAGTTTTACAAAAGTAAAAATCACCATGAGGATACACCAGATAATGATGACCATCATTTTGATGAATCTGGCGCTGAAAAAGAAGTGAGTGCAAAAGAATTTTGGGGGACAGTCGCTAAAGTTGAATTTGCAGATATCGCTTTCGCAATTGATTCTATGCTCGCGGCATTAGCAATTGCTGTGACGTTACCAAAATTAGGTGTGCATTTTGGTGGTATGGATGCAGGTCAATTCGGTGTCATGTTCCTTGGTGGCTTGATTGGTGTTATTTTAATGCGTTATGCAGCAACTGTTTTTGTAGAATTGCTTAATAAATATCCAGGCTTAGAAGGTGCAGCATTTGCCATTGTAGGCTGGGTTGGTATTAAATTGGTCGTGTTAGTATTGGCGCATAAAGATATCGCAGTGATTCCACATGACTTTCCACACTCAACTTTATGGCAGATTATATTCTGGGTTGTCATGATTGGATTAGTTGTCATCGGTTGGTTGACTTCAGTTAAAAAAAATAAAAAACAAACAAAATAGATTGATGAAAAGCGAGGCACGAACAGCCTCGCTTTTTATTATGGTGACGGCTTTACTTGGAAACGATGATCTAACGATAGGTATCATAAATTTTTAACAATTATGGATAGATTATTAAAGAAATTTGAAGGCCAATATGTCATAATAATATTTAAGCACACGATATTGAGGAGGACGTGAACATTGGATCAAGATAAAAAACATGTCATTCCACGACACAAATATAAACGTAAAAGACGTGAATTTTTCCATAATGATGAACGTGAAGCGCGCATTAAAGCAGAAGAGGAAGCGACACGCTTAAAAAAAGAGCGTGAAAAAGCACAAGTGAAAAATAATGAAGAGCGTGTGAAAGATAATTTAAGAAAAGCACGTATCGAAAAAATTACACATGAAGACAAAGTCAATACAGGTCAACTTCATGAAAATGATACACATGCTGAACAATCGGCTTCGAATCAAAATGACGCGCTACAATCGAACTTATATAAACAGCAAGCGCAAGAAATCAAAAAACATACTCCAACTGAAAATAAAAAACGTTCTCAAACATCTGAAACGTCTTCAAAGCACGATAACAACGTTTTACGTGATGAACAAGACAAACATCGCTATTCTGCAAAAAAAGATTGGACTGAAAAAATCACACAATTCATTACTAAAGAATGGGCAAAAATCCTAATTGTCTTAGCAGCCATACTCATTTTAGTGCTCTTGTTCGCTATTTTTAATAATGTTAATCGAAGTGATGATAATGTACGTACTACGCTTGAACATCAACAAAAAGAACAAGGTACCCATAAACAAATAACGAAAACGATGGAACATGCCAATGCGGCTTTAAATTCAGTGGTAGCTGTTGAAAGTCAGTCACAATCTACGCCAGTAAACGTTCAAGATGTGAAAAATCAGTCGCAACAAAATAATGAAACTGGATCAGGTGTCGTCTACAAAAAAGTAGACGACTCTCTTTATATCTTAACGAATGCGCATGTCATCGGTACGAGTAAAACACAGACGCTAACATACTTAACAGATAAGAAAGTTTCAGCGACGGTTGTCGGTACGGATAAATGGTCAGATATTGCAGTTTTAAAAGTGCCGGCGCATAAGGCAAAACAGTTAAAACCGATACATACGGGTAATTCCGATAAATTGGTGCTTGGTGAGCCCATCATAGTTATGGGAAATCCATTAGGATTAGATTTTTATAATTCAGTCGGGGAAGGGATCATTTCAGGATTAAATCGAAATGTGCCGGTAGATATTGATAAAGATAACCAATATGATATGTTACTTCGCGCTTTTCAAGTTGATGCACCTATTAATCCTGGAGATTCAGGTGGCGCGATTATAGATCAAAATGGTGATGTCGTAGGTATCGTTTCATTAAAAATTACGATGCCAAATGTGGAAGGAATGGCCTTTGGGATACCGATCAATGATGCGCTTAAAGTCGCAAAACAATTGGAAAAAGATGGTAAAATCACGTATCCTAATACATGGTTAGGTATGCAAAATATTACGGAATTAACCGAAAATGAGCGTCAAACATTGAAACTGCCACAAGACGTTAATCAAGGTGTGATTGTTAAACAAATTGAAAATAAAAGTCCTGCGAAAGATTCAGGATTACAAAAAGATGATATAATAGTAGAATTAGATGGTCAGCCGATTAAAGATACATTAACTTATAAACAACAACTTTTTAGACATACAGATACATCTAAACCTTTAAAATTAAAGGTGATGCGTCAAGGTCACACAAAGAACATTGCGTTTAAATTGAAATAATGTGGAGTGAACAATCGTGTCGATAGTGAACCAACTTTTTAGAAAAGCAAGCCCACAACAAGGGATTGTGTTATATTATCTAGTCGCGATTATTGTCGCATTCTTATTGTTAAATATCCCAGGTGTACATAAACCAGGTGTCAAAGTGGCGCCGATTGACACCCTATTTGTAGCTGTTTCGGGTGTAAGTGTCACAGGGCTAACGCCTGTCAATATTTCTGAAACGTATTCCACGTTTGGTTACATCATTATTTTACTGATTTTAAATATTGGTGGTATTGGTGTAATGGCTATTGGTACGTTGTTATGGGTCGTATTAGGCAAACATATCGGGATTCGAGAGCGTCAATTAATCATGCTAGATAACAATAAAGAATCGATGAGTGGAACGGTAAAATTGATTATAGATATCGTACGTGCGATGTTGCTAATTGAAGCAGTGGGCGCAATCTTACTTTCATTTTATTTTTACCGAGATATTCACGATATTAAAGAATCTATTATTCAAGGGATTTTTGTTTCAGTTTCAGCAACCACAAATGGTGGCTTGGATATAACTGGGGAGTCTTTAATACCTTATGCGACGGACTATTTTGTACAAACAATTATCATCTTTTTAATTATACTTGGCTCTATTGGATTTCCAGTATTGCTTGAAGTAAAAGCGTATATTACCAATCGTATTCCTAACTTTCGATTTACATTATTTACTAAAATAACAACAGTGACGTATTTAGCGATTTTAATCGTAGGAATGATTGGGATTTTATTAATTGAAAGTCACGGTGTATTAAAAGGTCACTCCTGGCATGAATCCTTTTTCTACGCACTTTTTCAGTCATCTACAACCCGTAGTGCCGGGTTACAAACGATAGACGTTTCGCAATTTTCAGATGCGACCAACTTATTTATGGGTGGGCTCATGTTCATAGGGTCTTCACCAAGCTCAGTAGGTGGGGGTATCCGTACGACGACATTTGCGATTCTTATTTTATTTTTAATTAACTACAAACCAAATGCTGAAAAATCTGGTGTGAAAGCATTTAACAGAGAAATTCATTCACAAGATATACAGCGCTCTTTCGCCGTATTTGCGATTGCGATATTTCTCACGTTTTTAGGCATGTTTATTATGCTTCTCGTTGAAGGGCGTCAATTTAATATCATTCATATTTACTTTGAGATCATGTCGGCATTCGGGACATGTGGTTTGTCAACGGGGATAACCGGAGATTTAAGTGGCGTGTCAAAAGTGGTATTAATGTGTCTCATGTTTATCGGACGCGTCGGTCTTATATCATTTATTATCATGTTCAGTGGAAATCGGGAACCAGCCAAATTTCATTTCCCTAAAGAACGTGTTCAAATTGGATAACAAATTCAAAACTTTAGAAATGGGATGAAACTTTTGTTTTCATACCCATTTTTTTATGTGAAGTGATATTTCTGACCTATGATTAAATTAGTAAAAGGCAAATGATTGCACATTTTAAATTATGATAAAATAAAATCAAATGACAAAAAGGAGTTCTGTTTATGCGTCAAAATGAAGAGATACGTTTAAACATATTAGCGACATCCGATATTCATAGTCATATTTTAAACGATGAAGTGGGTTCCCATATTTATCGTGCAGGTACGTATGTTTCAAAAGTACGTGAACGTGAACCGCACGTTCTTTTACTGGATAATGGAGGGAGCTTAGCTGGAAATATTGTCGCATTTTATTATGCGTTAATCGCGCCACACAAACGGCATCCGATGATAAAAGTCATGAACGCATTAGAGTATGATGCGAGTGGTGTAAGTGCAGATGAATTTAAATTCGGTTTAGATTTTTTAAATCGTTCGATTGCTTTATCTCGTTTTCCATGGTTATCCGCCAATATTGAATATGCGATGACGCATGAACCTTATTTTTCAACACCGTATATCATCCATAAAATTAAGGATTTACGGATTGCAGTGATTGGATTAACTTCTGAAACATTAGTGAAAAATCAAAACGTTGAAATGGAGAAAGATATTGCGATTGAACGTGCAACGGTATCGGCAAAACGTTGGATTCGTTATATTTATGAAGCTGAAGCACCTGACTTTCTCATAGTCTTATTTCACGGAGGTGTTTTCACATCGCAACACCTTAATCAGTCAAAAACAGATGAAATGTTGAGAAATATAGGGATTGTAGATTTATTTATTACAGGCCACCAACAAGAAACGACAATTGAAAATGAAGATGGCACATTAGTTGTCCGGGCTGGACAAAACGGCGAACATCTCGTTCATGTAGAAGTAACATTTAGACGTAGACAATCTTCTTATGAGACGATTGATATTAATCCAAAAATCGTAACGCTCAGTCAATACGAAGAACATGAAGCATTATTAGAGATGACTAAATATGATCGGAAAGCAGTTCAAACTTGGAAAAATAAGATGATAAACGGACTGCATCTAGATGCACGGTTTACGGCTTTCGAGGAATTGTTAAAACACCCGCATCCATTCATTGAATTGTTACATGAAAGCATCCAAAATGAGCATCCAACTGATATCAGTTGCGTACATTTACCATTACCTTCTTCAAAAGGATGTGTAACGCCATTACAACATGAAGATATCTTTAACATTTATCCTCACCCTGACCATTTGATAGATTTGACATTAAGTGGGGAAGTTATTAAAATGTTAATCGAAAAAAGTGTGGCTTATTTGCATAGTGGAAATGATGCACTTACTTTAAACGGTATTGATCCGACACATTTCTTGTTTTGGAAAGGATTCGATTTCACGATAGATGTCTCAAAACCAGTCAACAAACGAGTAACTCAATTCAGTTTAAAACGAGACTATACGTATCGTGTGATAATGACAGATTATTGTTACCGACATTACCGTCAATACTTAGAACATGCACCTATGCATTACGTATCAAAAATATCTATGCCAGAATTAATAATTAAGCGTTTATCTTCATCAACGCCTATTAACAAGAGAAAACAGAATATGACGATAGTAGAAATGTAATATTCAAAGAAGCTAAAGCAAATGTTTTAGCTTCTTTTTTATTCATTAAACGTCCCTATTTAAAAAATAATCACGATTGTAGTTCTATGAGTGAATACCAATTACATCCCAATAATTATTATATTTTAATTTAGATTTAAGGGTTTTAGAAGGCTAGAAGGACAGTGAAAGTACTGGTATAAAAGGAAAAAGGGCGCAATATACGCAATTATAATGTGTTAAACATATTTAAAAATCACTTAAGGTATATTTAATATAACTATGTTGTAAAACTAAAAATGACGCTATATAATTATTTTTGTAAGTTAGATATTTAGTGATGAAAACTACTTTGAGCGAAGTAGTTTTTTTATTGTCTTTTTTAAATATTACAGGGCATAAAAGTTATTTTATTAATCAAAAATATTAAAAGGTGGATTTGCAAATTATGAACAACAAACAAAGGTACAGCATTAGAAAATATCGCATTGGAGCTGCTTCAATCGCTTTAGGCACAATTGCAGTGATTGGGGTAACTGATCAATCTGAAGCACACGCATCAGAAACGAGTGGGAACCAGGCAATTGAAGTGTCTGATAAAAGTACAACTTCAGAGAGTGAGACGTTAGAAGGGACTAAAGCAGAGACAGGTTTACTTAAAAGTGAAACTCAAAACGAGTCGACAAAATTAGAAGCAAGCTATAATTCACATCAAACAAACAATGATGAAATTATAGAGCCGAGCGCAATCACTTCAAATGAAAATAAGCCAACTGAAGTAGCCGCACCAAGAACAGTGTCGCCAACACAGACAAGCACTGAAAATAAACAAGTGATTCAAGGACAAGATGTATCTAATAAAGTTACCGTTGAACAAGGATCAATTAAAGGGCAAAATGGTGCTACAACAATAAATCCTCACCAAGCTGAAAGAGTGACGCTTGATTATAACTTGAAGTTTGATGATAGCATCAAACAAGGAGATTATTTTGACATTAAATTAAGTGATAATGTGGATACAATGGGTATTGGTACTAAGCGTTATATGCCGGATATTAAAGATAATACTTCGATTATTGCTACAGGGTATTTATTTAACGACAAAACAATTAGATATACGTTTTCTAATTATGTTACAAATAGAAGAGATATTAAAGCTCAATTATCTATTAATTTATATTTTAAGCCATCAGTAGTTCTAAACGTTGGAAATCAAACTGTATCAACTACTATAAATAACTCCAAAACCGAATCACAATTTAATGTGCAATATTTAAATGGTGTTGGAGATAATAATGGGATGCGTATAAATGGTAGAATAGATAGACTCGACAAAAATAATGGAACTATTAACCATATTGCCTACATTAATCCTGAAAAGAAAAATATGACTTCAGTATCTGTAACAGGTAGAATTACAGAAGGTAATTATAACGGCTATGAACGACCTAATATTAAAGTTCATAAATATAAAGGTCAATCAAATTTAGCTAAAAGTGTTTATGTAGACTTTAATAAGAATGATTTTGAAGATGTGACTCATACTATGAACCTAAATGTTTCAGATGGTTCATATAAATTAGACTTTGAAAGACTTAATGGTGAAGCATATGTGATTCAGTATTATGGTAAATACGATGTTAATGCACCTAATTTAAATTTACAAACTCAGTTATCAGGCTATTATTATAATAATTATTATTACTATCCGAGCACGCTAACTTGGAATAATGGTGTTCAATTTTACTCTAACAATGCGAGTGGTAGTGGTAAGGATAAACCTTCTGAGCCTATTATTCAAGCTGGTCAACCTATTGATTTAGATTATGTGACTCAAGAGACGATATCTGGAAATGGGGAATATGTATATACTGAAGAAACAGAAGATACGCGTCCTGTTGAAATTGTTGAAGATACACTTCATGGTTCAAATCATGCTACAGGTGTGATTGAATTTGAAGAAGATACGCATGCGGGAGGTGGTCAAACGAATCACACAAGTGATGTTATTGAATATGAAGAAGATACAGCGAAAGGTATCATTACGGGTGCTGTTTCAGACCATACAACATTAGAAGATACAATGGAATACATGACTGACAATCATTTAATTGAGTTCGAAAATAAAAATACGTTACCGCTTTCTATTTCTGGACATGCTGAAGGTGTAATTGAAGAAATTGAAGAAATTGAAGACAATCATCATATTGATATTGTAGAAATCACAACTCCTGAAGGTGAAACGGGTCATGTTGATGGCATCATTGACATTGTTGAAGATAATCATTTGATTGACTTTGAAGAAGACACAGGTAATGGTGAGATTAAAGGAGAAGTTAACGGAACTATTGAAGAAGTTGAAGACAGTAACGTTATTAATATTATAAGTGAGATTGGCACAGAAAATGGTTCAAACAATATGACGTTTGAAGAAGATACTGATAATGATCGACCATCTATTGAAAACGGCGCACATGATCCTATCGAAATTATAGAAGATACAATTATGATAGAAAATGGTCATACGAAAGGTGTCCTTGTAGAAGAAGAGGATACTCAGCCGCCTCATCCAAATGAACCAAAAGAGGAACAACCAGATATTCCGGAAACACCTGAAAATAACTTGCCTAAGAAAGATAATGAATTAAAACCAGCGCCAAAAGTAAAAGAAGATTCGCCTAGAATGGAAGAAGAAAAAGAGAAATCACCAAAGACTGATGAAGTCGTACCAAAGGTTGTAAATGAAAAACCTAAATTTAAAGTGATGAGTACAATATCTAATAAAGTAAATAATAATGGAAAAGCGCATGTGAAACATGAAGAGAAGCATCATCTACATGAGGAACTTCCACATACAGGAAGTGAATCTGGACACCAGCCAATCTTAGTCGCTGGATTAATGAGTCTAATTGGTTTCGTTTTATTGAAAAGAAGAAAAAGAGATATTTAAAAAAAT